>DASUNL010000616.1:0-14336 GCA_036277175.1 Pyrinomonadaceae bacterium
TCGGTCGGCATCACTATCTTGGCGCTCACGCCCGCGTCGCGCGAGGCCAGAGCGACCGACTGCGCGTGATTGCCCGACGAGAAGGCGACGACGCCGCGACGGCGCTCGTCCGCGTCGAGCGAGAGAATCTTGTTCGTCGCGCCGCGCATCTTGAAGACGCCCGCGCGCTGCAAGTTCTCGCACTTGAAGAAGACCTCGCGGCCCGCACGCTCGTCGAACGTGCGCGAGCGCAGCGTCGGCGTCCGGTGGACGCGCGCGCCGATGCGCTCGCGCGCCTCTTGGATGAGTTGAAAGTTGAACATGGAGTTAAGAAAAGAGTCCGCGCTTCAGGCGGAGGGCGAGGGCGCGACGCCGACCAGCCCCGCACGCACTTCGGACGCCTCCTCCAACGTCATCCCGAAGACTTCGCAGAAGCGCGCGACTACATGCTCTTCGACTTCGCCGAGGGGTATCTCGCGCCCCGACAAGTCCTGTAGCGAGGTGACCGGCTCGCCCTCGCACGCGATGATGAGGTTGAAGAAGCTCAGGTCTGTGTTGACGTTTAGGGCGAAGCCGTGCGTCGTCACCCAGCGCGCGATGTGGACGCCGATGGCCGCGACCTTGCCGCGCTCCGTGTGGACGCCCGTCAGCCCCTCGATGCGGAAGGCGCGGACGCCGAAGTCCGCGACCGTGCGGATGAGCACCTCTTCCAAGTCGCGCACGTACTTGTGCACGTCCTCGCGTTCGGGACTCAGGTTGATGATGGGATAGCCGACGAGTTGTCCCGTGCCGTGATAGGTCATCTTCCCGCCGCGATTCGTCTCGAAGACCGAGACGCCGCGCTCGGCCAGCTCCTCTTCGGACGCGAGGATGCCGCCCTGCCCGCCGCGCGTCGCGCGTCTTCCGATGGTCAGCACGTGCGGGTGCTCGACGAGCAGAAGCGTGTCGGGCGCGCGGCCGTCGCGCACATCGACTTCGGTCTCCTTCTGGACGTCGTAGGCCGCGCCGTATTCGAGCCGCCCCAGACGTTTGACTCTCAGAGTTCTCGAACTCATCAAAAGTTCCTTTCGGCAGCGCGTATTTTAACAGCGCGGCGGCCGGGGCGGCGAACGCCTGCGCGCGTCCGCGCCGACTCGGCCGCACTTGACTGCGAAGCGGAAGGCGAGAATAGTTTGACGGACAGCCCCCGGCGTCGGAAACGGCATCAGTAGAGAGTTACCTTTGAAGGAGGATGAGCTTTGAAACGGACAATAGCACTTCTGACCCTCTGCCTGCTGCTCGTCGCCGACGCCTCGGCCGTCGCGGCGCAGACGCGCAACCGGCGCTCGACGCCGCAGCGACGACGCTCGACGACAACGGCGCGCCGCGCTGACTCCGACGCAATCGCGCTCGGTCGTCTGAAGGTCGCCGAGAAGATAAAAGTTATTTCGGAGTTCCTCTACGTCTACGGCGGCATCGCGAATCAGGTGGAGATGACGGAGACGCAGGCGCGCTCGGCGGGCGCGCCCGAAGATTTGCGCGCGCTCGCCGAGCGCAGCCGCGCGGCGCTGAGGCGTAACATGACGGCCGTCCGCGACGGACTCGACCAGCTCGAACTTGAGTTCCGCACCTCGCCCGAGTTGCAACGCTACTACAGCAGCGTGGCGGGCGTCGCGGCGGGCGCGGCCGACGCCGAGGAGATGGTCGCGGCCGGTCAAATCAAACCCGCCGGGCGCAAGCTCCTCCAAGTCGTCAGCCAACTCACCGACGCGCTCGCGGCGATGCACTGAAAGAAGCGTTCAGCAATCAGCATTCAGCGTTCAGCCCACGGCAGTCGCCGCACTTAAAACGGCTGCCGTGGGCTGTACTCTTCTTTCGCCGGTACTTAAAAGCTGATTGCTGATTGCTGAGTGCTTCACTGCTTCGGCACGTAGTAGCCCTGACGCGCGCGGACGCGAAGCTCCGGGCGTGCGGGCGTGCGGACGCTGATGCGTAGGAACTTGCCGGGCGGCGCGTCGGTCGAGGAGTAGTACTGAAGCAGATATTGCGCGCGCAGCTCGGCGGCGATGCGTTGGAAGACGGCCGGAAGCTCGTTGGCCGACGCGGGCAAGAATGACGAGCCGCCCGTCGCCTCCGACAGTTGCGACATGCCGAACTCGGCGCGCTGGCTGATGACGTTGAGCCGCACGCCCGGCCCGCTCGGGTTAATCGAGTAGAAGACCGCGTCCGACTGTTGCACGGCGCGCATCACGTTCTGAAGCGCGCGTCGGTGGACTCCGGCCGTGCGGTCGCCCACGGTCTCAAGCTTCTGCGCGGCCGTCCGCTCGCCCTGCGCCTTATTCACTTTATCCAACTCGGCGACCGTGGCGTCGCGCACGTCGTTGCTGAAGTTGTCCTCGCCGTCGGTGATGACGAGGATGACGCGACGGTTGCGCCCCGAGGCGTTTTCGCGAAGGTACTTGGCGGCGGCCGTCACCGTGTCGTAGAAGGCCGTGCCCGTCGACTTGTCGGCGGCCGGGATGGTCGAGAGCTTGCGCGCCGCGTCGTCCGCGTTGGCTAAGGTCTGCACGAGCGACGCGCGCTCGCCGATGGTGAAGACGGCGGCGCGGTCGGAGGGCTTCATCACCTCGCGCAGGAAACCGGCGGCCGTCTGCTTCATGAAGTCGAAGTTCTTGACCGTGCTCGAAGAGACGTCGAAGACGAGCGCGATGTCGAGCGGCACTTGCTCGGCCACGCCGACCTGCGCCACCTCCTGCCGCTTTCCTTCCTCTTCGAGCTGAAAGTCGGCGGCCTGCAAACCTTGGACGGGCTGACCCGCCGCGTCCACGACCGACGTCGGGACGACGACGAGGTTCGACTCGACGCGCACCACGTCGTCCTCGTCTTCGAGCACGTCGGACGGGGTGGACGAAGGCGCGGGAGGTTGCTGCGTCGTCGTCTGCGGCGACGTTGTCTGAGGCGTAGTCGTTTGCGTCGTTACTGTCGGAGGCGCGGGCGTCGGCGTCGCGGGCGGGAGTTGCGGGACGACGATGGGCGTCGGCGACTGTCGCGCGCGGTCAGCGCGACTGTCATCAACAAACGACTGACGCGCCTCGGTAACGTGTGCGCGCGCGCCGGTCGGAATCGTCTGAAGAAGCAGAACGAGCGATACGAGCGACGCCAACCTCATCCGAGAAAGTTTACTCATCCCCTTTTAAGCCCCGCGCGGCCCGGCCGCTAAAAGAGAGACAGGCGAGCGCGCGGGCCGAACCGTCGCCCGCCCGTCGCCTGTCTCTGTTACTCCTCCGCCAGTCCGACGTTAGTTCGTCGGGTTGTCGGTCGCGGGCGTCGCCATCGCCGGCGCGGCCTGAAGCAACCCGCGATTGACTAACACCTTGACCTCGACGCGGCGGTTCTCGGCGCGGCCCGTGCGCGTCGTGTTGTCCGCGACCTGCTGCGACTCGCCGTAGCCGAACGGCGTGATGATGCGCCGCAAGGGGATGCGGTGGTTCTCGGCGAGGTAGCGGACGACGGCGTCGGCGCGTCGCTGACTGAGACGCCGATTCCAGTCGGCCGCGCCGTCCGAAGAGGCGTGGCCCGAGACCTCTATGACGTAACCCTTGGCGGCGAGCGCCTGCTGCGCAATCTCGTCGAGTTGCGTGCGCGCCTCCGAAGAGAGCACGGACGAGTTGACGCGGAAGTTGACGGCGACCGATTGCTGCGGGACGTAGTCGTCGAGCGCCGAGATGCGGTCGTTGGTGGCGCGCACGCCGGCGACGGCCGCGTCGGCCGTGTCCTGCGCGGCCGCAGCGCCGCCGCGCGCCGCGTTCGAGATGGCGGCCAGCTCGTCCAACTGTCCAGACATCCGCTGCGCGTTCTGCTCGACGGTCTCGATGCGTCCCTCGGCCGTGCCGACGCGCGACTCGACGGGGTCGACGCGCGCTTCGAGTGACTGCGCGACTCTCAGGTCGCTCTCGGAGAACTCGACCTTCGTGGCGGCGAGGTTGCCACCGGTGTCGCCGCGCCCCTCGACCTCGACGCGGAGGCCGCGCAGGATGTTCGTGATGGCGTAGTTCTTGCCGCCGCCGAAGAAGCCGCCCTTCTGTCGGACGCGCGTCGTGTCGGCGAGTTGCACCACGGTGTCCACGCCGTTCTGGTCGCGGACGATGATGGTGTTCTGGTCGAAGTCGCGGCGCGTGACGATGCCCTTGACCTTCATCTTCTGGCCGGAGGCGACGGTGCGCGTGTTGCCGCCCGTCGAGACGGTCGTCTGCGCGAGCGCGGGCGTCGCGGCGGCGACGACGATGGCGAGGGCGAGCAGTCTGATTTTCGGAGCGTTAAATGTCATGGTCTTAATCTCTCTCCTCTGTCGGAAATTGTCGGGGGCGACTCGGGCGCGCGGGCGCAAATGTGGCAACGTCGGGCGGGAGGCTTAACAGAGTTTCTGTCCGAAGTTGCCGAAGGCTTCTGCGCAACGCCTAACTCGCGTTGCCGTTTCGTCCCCACTCACGTCGTCTACCCGTGCGAGGCTGTTGCCGTCTCCTTGGCGTGTTTGGTGTCCCCAACTGTCACGGGTTTTAAACGCTTCGCGCGCGACAGTCAAGAGGGTGTGATGGCGGAAGGCCGCGATTCGTTGCGGAAATCCGATTTGTCATAGAAATGCTACTCGAACGCAACATAAACAGCCCCCGCGCGACGCGCCGAAGCTGCGGGCATCTCTCAAGCGCGAAACGTGAGAGCGCCGCGCGCGTCTCTTCGTCGAAGACGCGCGCGGCGCTTGAAGGCGTCCGCTTCCGTGCGGACGGAAAGGTTTTTGAAACGGACGAGGACGACGTGAAGCGCCCTCGTTTCGGCTTCGTTTAGGCGTTGACCCAACCGACGACGCCGCGATAGTTGATGCGCTTCCAACGGCCCTTGCCTTCCTCCAACACCTCGGCCTCTTCGAGCGCGGGCGCGAGGCCGATGATGGTCGCGCGCTGCGTGGCTTCGAGGCGGATGGGGAGGTCGCGCGGCGCGGGCGCTCGCTCGCTCGCGGCGACCTCGGCGACCTCGCTCAGGGCGACAACGCCGGGCTCCGCCTCCGCCATCCGCTTTAAGTCGGACGCGGAGATTTTGAGGTTCGCGACGACGGGCGGGTCGGCGGCCCGCGCCCGCTTCCAGTTGCACTGCGCGATCAAGTGCTCTTCGAGCTTGACCTTCAACTCGCGCTTCTTGACGCCCGTCTCGCTCGACTGCCGGGCGATCAAGTCCCACGAGTCGAAGACCGCACCGCCCACGCTCTCGGGCACTTCGAGCGTCACGTTCGTCCCCTTGTCGTAGATGCGAACCATGTTGTTGAAGCCGTCGGCGCGCTTGGCGAGGTCGGCCGTGCAGGTGATGATCGCGCCGGGCATCGCGCCGAGCGAGCGCACGCTGACGACGCGGTGGTTGGCGGGCGCGGGGCTCGCGTCGCACCCGAGGAGGAAGTAGAGGCTCTTGATGCGCGGGCTCTTGCCGGCCGGGAACTCGGGCGAGAACATGACGCTGACGGTCAGGTCAGTCCAAGCCGGCGGGAGCGCCACCTTCTGCCTGATTTCGCCCGCGCCCTTGCCGAGGATGTAGTCGAGCACGTCCTCCGACGCCTTGCTCCGCTTGCCGGGCGTGACCTTGCCCTTCGCCATCGTCCAGCTCCAGTTGAGCGGCTCGTCGCTGTAGACGGAGTAGAGCTGATGCCCTTTGCGCATCGTGCCGGTGTGGGCCGGCTGGAGCGTGATGACGACGTTGTGCGTCGTGGGGAGCTTCGGCCCGTCGGGGTCGAATTCGAGCGTGTCGAGCTTCACGTCGCTCAGGCGCGCGAGCTGCTGGGCGGGGAGGACGAGCCCGTAGGCGACGGGGTCGATGACGATTTCGCCCGTGCGGTTGAGGTCGGCGATGACCTCGGGCGTCTGCTCGACGTCGAGCCCGAGTTGGAGCGTCAAGGTCTTCTCGTTGACCTTGAAGTCGTCGAGCAGTTTGGAGCGCACGGTGCTGAGGTTCGCCTCGTAGAGCGGCGCGAGCGCCTTGACGTAGTCGTTGAGCTTGCCCGCGTCGAAGCCGCCCTTGGGCTTGAGCAGGTCGCTAATCTTGTCGGTGATTTCGGTCAGCTTCCAATCAACCGTGAGGTTGTTAAAGGCGGTCGTCTCGTAAGCCTTAACCATCAGGTAGAGGTACTTGAGAAGCGTCAGGCGCGAGCGCTGGCCCATTTCGCGGACGAAGCCGGTCGCGGCCGGGTCGAGGCGGCCGACCTGCTTGGCGCGCTCCTGATACATGTGGAAGCTGGCGTTGGCGCTCGCGGCGATGCGCCCGTAGCCGTCGGCGACCGCTTGGAGCGCCTCGACGAGCTGCGCGGCGAACTCGGCCTTGCGCTTGTTGAGGTCGCGGATTCTTTTGGTGAGGGCCTTCCACTCCTCGCTGTCGGATTCGAGCCGCTGGAGTTCCGCCTCGACCTCGTCCTCCGACACCTGCAACTCCTTCATCGCGTCGGCGACGCCCGAGACGGCCGTGCCCAAGCCCTTGCCGACCTTAATCCAGTCCGTGCCCTCCTCCTTCGCCTCCTTGGCGTCCTTCGGCGGCTTCTTCTTCTTCTTCGCCTCGGCCTTCTCCTTCGCCTCCTTCGCCTTCTTGGCCGCGTCGGACGCCTTCGTCAGCACGCCGCCCATCTTCGAGATGGTGTCGGGCGCGTCCTCCGGCTTGCCGCCGACGAACGAGGCTGCGACCGAGCCGAGCTTGCCGATGGTGCCGAGCACGGGCTGGCCGACGGGGACGACCTGACAGATGGTGGCGGCCATCTTGATGGCGAACCTGATTTGGCCCTGTCGCTGCAAGTCCCTCTCGGCCTTCGCCAGCAGGCTGGTGCGCAGTATGCCGAGGTCTTTGCTGAGCGAGTTGAGTTCCGTCTTGATGGATTCGATGCTGCTCGTCACCGAGTCTATTTTCGCCTCGGCGGTCGTCACCTGCTCGGCCGCCTGCATCGTCTCCTCGTTGGCCGCGTTGATGGCGTCGCCGAGCGCGGCGGCGGCGTCCGTCGCGTTGCGCTCCTCGGCGTCAACCCACCCGGCGAGCAGGAGCAGCTTGAGCGCGCGCTCCGACTCGTTCGCGTAGAGTTTGACCGAAGCCGCCAGAGAGAGCAGCGGCGTGTAGCCGGCGGCGTTGCCGAAGTAGTCGAGGTGTCCGCGCAGGCGCGTGAGCATCGAGGCGACTTCGCTCTGCGCGGCCGTCCAATGCACCTCCGAGGTGGCGTCCCAGACGCCCGTCAGCTTCGGGAAGTCTTGGGCGAGCGCCGCGTCGTAATCGACGAGCATCGCCTCGGCCTCTTCGCGCCCGCCGCCGAGAAAGAGGTCGCGCGCGTATTCGAGCGCCTTCTGGAGGCTGAGCGGGTGCACCCATGCGTTCGACTCGGCGATGACTTCGGGCGCGGGCGTCTTCCCCTTGGCTTTGCTCGCCCCTTGCGACTTGGAATCCGCGCCCTTCTTCGTCTCGCGCGAGTCGGTCTTGTTGAGCTCTTTGTCGGCGTTGTCCGTGCCGTTCCAGTTGTAGAACATCTTGAGCTTGTACTTGCCGGCCGAAGTGGGCGTGCCGGCCGCGCCGCCCGAATAGTCTCGCTGCTTTTCGCCGGCCGTGCCGCCCAAGTTCGTGAAGCAGCGCTTGAGCGCCTCGACGTTGGTGGTGAAACCGCCGCCGTCGCCCGCGTTGCCGGGCACTCCGGCCGCGACCGCGTCCGTGCCGCTTTCGGGCCAAGAGTTGTCGCCCTGCTTGTTGCCGCCGACCCAGACGAAGCCCCACACCCACTCGTAGTCGATGTAGACGGCGGCCGGGTTGAAGTCGACCGTGCACTTGCTGTTTCCCTCGCCTTTGCGGCTGATGTTGAAGATCTGTTGCGCCCAGTGCTGCATACTCTTGCCGCCCGAGCCGTCGCGGCCCGAGCCGGGGTGCTGGCCGTTGCCGCCCTTGGCGACGAGGCGCTGCCGTATGTCGCCGGAGGGCTCGACCTTCCCGGCGAAGATTTTGAGCGAGCCGGCGTTGCGCCCGTGCGCGCCGTTCTTACCGGCGTTCGACCCGCTCGCGTCCTGCGCCTTGTCGAGCGCCCAAAGCAAGGGCGACGTGTTGATGGCCGCGTCGAGCGTCGCCCAGTTGATGCGGCGCGCGTAGACGACGACCTCGGCCTCGGGCAAGCAAAACTCGCCGCGCACTTCGAGCGTGTCGCAGAAGATGTGAAGCGACTTCGTCGCGACGCGCGGGTTATTGGGGTCGAGCTTCTGCTTCGCGCGGTCGACGTGGAGCGCCTTCCAAATGCCGTTCGGGTCGTTTGGGGCGAGGACGACGTGGACGCCGATGACCGTGTGGCTTTGCGTTTCGTCGCTGTTATTCGAGGTGTAGCGTTTGATGTAGAGGGTGCTGGTGGCGGATGGTTTCTCCGGTTGAGAGACAAGGAAAGTCTGCTGGGGGCTTACCTTAGAAAGGTCGGCGACTTCGTTGAGACTCATACTTTCTCCTCATTGGGCAAAAGATTAGGGGTGTGTCGGGAGTTGCGCGCTAACGAAAGGAGTCGGGTTTAAGTCGGACGCGAGGGTAGGATTCGTTCGAGAGCTGAGTTCCGACGGGCGCAGACTCTAACATCTCAAGAAGAGGGCGGGCAAGGCTTATTTTTCGCGGCGGGCGGGGGACGCGCGCGCGCGCTTTCGACCCCCTCCGACACACAAACATGACATCTCGCGGGCGCGAGATTGCGGCCCTGCGGTTGCAACCGTCGGCGCGTGCGCGCATCATACTTGTGTTCATCCCTTCTCTCGCGCATCGACGGTGATGCGCCCCGCGCCTCGTATGGCGGCGGCGTTCGGAATGGTTCGAGAGCAGGCTTACTTTCAACTTCAGAAGCCGCTCATTACTTGAGCAACCGAACGCAGGTTCTTCGCTGCCACCGCTCCGACGAAGCCACTCTGATTCGCGAAGCTTCTTCTGCGCCCCGCTTGAGGCGGGGGGAGATACAATCACATGACAATGAAACTTTACGTCGGCAATCTCGCTTTCCAGACTTCGAGCGAAGACTTGCAGCAGTTGTTCGCTCAGGCCGGGACGGTCGAGAGCGCGGCCGTGGTCGAAGATCGTGACACGGGCCGCTCGCGCGGCTTCGGCTTCGTCGAGATGTCCTCGAAGGAAGAGGGCAAGGCTGCCATCGAGCAGTTCAACGGCAAGGAACTCGGCGGGCGCAGCCTGACCGTCAACGAGGCGAAGCCGCGCGAAGACCGTGGCAATCGCGGCGGCGGTCGCGGCGGCTTCGGCGGCAATGGCGGCGGCGGCGGCGGCGGACGCACGACCCGTTGGTAATCAGAACTCTCTGACCACCAGCGACCCTTTAAACGAAGCGCCTCTGGCAACGAAAACTTGCCGGGGGCGCTTTTGTTTGCCGGCCCGCGCGAAGTGGCCCGGCGGCCGACGATAGCGGCGGGTGAAGGAAAGTAAATTGCGCGACCACACGAAGAACGAACCGGGGTCTGAAGAACGCAGCGCCCGCGTCAACTGGCCCAACGCCCTCATCCTCGCACTCTTTCACGCGGGCGCGGTCGTCGCGCTCTTCTTCTGGAGCTGGACGGCGCTCCTGTGCGCAGCCTTCCTCAGTTGGGTCGCGCTCAGCCTCGGCATCGGCATGGGCTATCACCGTCTGCTGACTCACGGCGGCTACAAAGTCCCGAAGTGGGTCGAGTATTTTATGACCCTCTGCGGGACGCTGGCGATTGAGGGCGGGGCGATTGACTGGGTCGCCACGCACCGCATCCACCACGCGCACACCGATAGGGGCGGAGACCCGCACAGCCCGCGCGACGGCGGCTGGTGGTCGCACATCGGCTGGCTTCTCAAAGGCACGGCGCAGCGACACGACAAGGAAGTGTTGATGCGCTACGCGCCCGACCTCATGCGCGACCCCGTCCACGTCTTGCTCAATCGTTTTTATTACGTGCCGCTCATCGTCCTCGGCGTGGCGCTCTTCGCTTTGGGCGGGTGGGGCTTGATGCTGTGGGGCGTCTTCCTGCGCGTCGCGGTGGGACTGCACGTGACTTGGCTTGTCAACTCGGCGACGCACCTCTGGGGCCGGCAGCGTTTCGCCACGGGCGACGACTCGCGCAACAGTTGGTGGGTGGCGCTCCTGACCTTCGGCGAGGGTTGGCACAACAACCACCACGCGCACCCGACCTCGGCGCGACACGGCCTCGCATGGTACGAGTTCGACCCTAACTGGTACGGCATCCGCGCGCTTGAGTTGTTGGGGCTGGCGAGTTCGGTGAAGCGCGTCGGCCTCAAGGCCAACGCCGAGCGGCAAACTTTACCCGCGCGCGAGGCCGCCGGAGGCGCGTCGGTTAACTGACGTGTGTCGCGGCCGTCTGCCGCTCGTCGGCGGAGCGACGGTTGTAATCGTCCTTCACCGCGCCGTAGCACTCGCAGACGAACTCTTCGAGACCTTCCCTTTTCACGATGCTGATGCGGTCGCGCGAGAGGCGGATGAACCCTTCTTCCTGAAGGCGCATCGCCGCGTCGCTCACGCCCGCGCGGCGCATCCCAAGCATGTCGGAAACGAACTCCTGCGTCAGTTGCAAATCGTCCGAGTCGACGCGGTCGCGGCACATCAGGAGCCAGCGCGCGAGACGCTTCTCCACCGTGTGCCGGCCGTTGCAGGCGGCCGTCTGCGCGACCTGCTTCATGAGCGCGCGCGTGTAGAGCAGCAGTTGGACGAGCAAAGGGTTGCGGCTTCGCTTGAGCCTCTCTTTGAGGACGCTCGTCTCCAGACGCAGCGCGCCGCCCGCGACCTGCACGACGGCCGCCTCGAACGCGATGTCGTCGCCGAGGAGGACGGGAATGCCGACCATTCCGTCGCGGCCGATGAGGGCGACTTCGATGGTCGCCCCGTCGCGCATGTGCGTGACCAGAGAGACGACCGCCGCCTCGGGGAAGTAGACGTGCTGGATGGCGTCGCCCGACTTGTAGAGTGCCTCGCCCTGCGCGAGCGTGACGGGTTCGAGGTGGGCGCGCAGGCGAGCGTACTCGCCGCGCGGCAACGCCGCGAGGATGTGATTCTTGACGGGTATGACTTTCTCGGCCATCGGTTTATCTTTCCGGTTCAGACGCCCCCTCGGCCCGCCGCTAGGTGAGTTCCAGCAGGTAGACGAGAAACGCCGCGTCGAGCGCGGCGATGAGTACGACGTGCAGCCAGCCGACGGTCGAGTGGCGGCACTCGGGGCAGAGCATCCGCAGCCCGCGCAGCCGACACGCGCAGCTCGGGCAGTAGCGCATCAAGCACCCTGCGGCTCGACTCCGTAGTCGCAGCCCTCAGGCGGCGGCACGGCCTCGGCCCTGTACTGGCGCAGCAACTCCCTCAGGAAGGGCGCGCAGTCGGCGAGGCTCGTCTCCGGCATCAACCCGGCCTTGCAGAGACGCCAGTAGGCGGCCCCGACGAGCGCCTCCTCGCCGGTGAAGTACTGGCCGTCACCGCTCAGGATGACCGCGCGGTCACGCCAGACGCCCTCGCATATTTTCTTCATCCGCTCCGAACCCTGAACGCTCATCATTCTTCCCCCGGCCGCTCGCGCCGTTGCCGTCGTGCTTCTGCTCCTCGCTGCCGTTCATGTCGAAGGGCACGAGTCCAAGCTTAATCTCTTCGAGGGCGATGCTCGTGTTTCTGCGTCGGAGCGGGTCGGCGTCGAGCCGAGGCTTCGCGCCGCGCAGCAGTTGCTTGCTCCTGAGCGCCGCCAGCACGACGAGTTGGAAACGCGACGTCACCCCCGGCCACTGGTCGCCGGCCGCGCCCGTGCCGAACCCGTCGCTCGTGGCTTTACTTCTGCTGTCCCTCATAAGCTGCTCTCCCCCACACTCTGTTTAGAAACCGCCCGCCCTCCGGGGCGCGAAGACGTTTCGCGCCGACTCGGGGCGCGTCTCAGGAAGTGATGTGGAACTCCTCGGTCTTGTTAATCCGGCGGAAGATGCCCGCGAAGATACACGCGCACGCCACTCCGGCCGCGCCGATGGCGAGCCAAAGGTTTGCGCCCCCGCCCTGCACGTCGAGAGTGCCCTGCGAGTTTCTGAACACGACGAACAGGTAGAACTGCCACGCGGCGACGGCGGCCGCGATTAAACCGATGACCCACAACACGACGACGTTAATATTTTTCACTTCGTGACCTCCGAACTTTGCGTGCGGCGGCGGCCGTCAGGACGCGCGCTGGCCGTCGCGGAATTTCTTATTTCTGGTCGAACACGCGCGCCCAGCCCGTGCCCGCGCAGGTCAGGCAGGCGGACGACACTTTGCGCCGCCCACTGCCACCGCACTGCTGACAAGGCGCGGCGGGTCTGGTCATCAAGACGCTGCCCTTCCCGCCGCAGACCACGCAGGAGATGACGTAGCCGACCGAGACGGCCCACTTCCCCGTCCCTGCGCACCACGCGCACACGAGCGGCGCGTCGGTGACTTGCGGCCGGCTCACCTTTCACCGCCGTTCGACTCGCGCCGCGAAGCGGACGTGGGTCGCGAAGGAGTCTGTCTGATTGAATTGTGGGGTGTTGAGAGTGCGGGCATCAGGAGTCTCCTTAAAGTCGCGTTTGAGAAAACAGCAGACGGCAGGAGGAGAAGGGCGGCCCATGCGCCCATCCTGATGTCGAGAGTTGTCTTTTCTAAAGAGCGGTCAATAACTCGACAACGAGTATACCACGGCGTACGTCGAAAGCCCCGCCGGGAGCCGACGCACCGAGACGCGCAAGCGCCGCGCTCGTCCCGCGTACGCAGGCGCGGCGCGGCGTCTGCCGACGGGGCGGGCCGGTCAAACAGTTTTCCCATTGACATCCATTAGGGGGGCGAATATTCTTCGGCGTCTTAATCTATTAGCTGCTGACGAGCGACCGCGTTGGCCTCACATCACACCTGCACCAAAGGCCCGCGCGACCGGGGGTCCGAAGCTCTACACAACCTCTCGACCTGAGGAGTATTCATCATATGCTGACCCAACTCTCCGTAAGCAATGCGGGAGGGGGTTGTACGCTATGACGCCGGAGGCGGATCAGGAGCGTAGAGAGAAGGAGAAGAAAGTACTTGCCCTCACGCTGCTCGGCGCGTGGCTGGCGATTTCGGGTTTCGTCGTCGCGGTGCTTCCCGCGTTCGGCTACCGGCTCGACGCGCGCAACGTCAGCGTCTCTCTGGCGTGGCCGCTGGCGCTGGTGCTGCTCTTCTGGTTTCTCGGAAGGACGACCCTCCTCTTCCACCGGGTTTACCTGACGCTGGAGGGTTCGTCGAAGGTCGACTTCTTCGTCGACCTCGGAAGGCTGCTCGGGCTGCTGGGCCTGATTGCCATCCCGTACAACAGACACGGGACGCACCTGCTCTCCTACGAGTTCGGCGGCCTCTTCGCGTTCTCGTCCGTCGTGCTCGTCATCTCACTCGTCATCCCCTACATGAGGAGGCAGACGAGGTGGGACGTCGAGTACAACCGGCGTAAGGTGCTGCTGACGACGGCCATCAATTACGCCGCCGTCTTCATGGACGACCCGCGCCAGCGCACCGCCATCCGAAATATGGAGGCGAACGTGCTGCTGGCGATTAAATCATACTTGGAGTTTTCCGTTCTCGACACCGAGGGCAGTAACTTTTCAGTCAACCTTATCGTCAGAAATCCCGATAACCCTCAGCAGCTAGTCTGCATCAACCGGGCGACGGCCGGCGAAATCCCGAAGTACTACCCGGTCGGCTCGCTCGCGGTGGCGATGACGGCGATGAAAGAGCAGAAGCCGGTCTATAACGGGCGGTTTGAGAGTAAGTTAGACCCGCCCAAGCCGTTCAAGACGATATGGCAGGTGCCGATTGGCTTCCCGCCCGGAGCCAACACCCTGTGCATCGGGCTGCTTGCCATCGACAGCAGAAAGGGGCGACATCTCGACGTGAAGGATGGCCGGCGGGCGCTCCTCTTTAACCTCGCGCCTTATATAGCCATGCTCCGCTACGCCCTGTTGCTCAGGGCCAAGTATGGCTACTGGGAGTGACAGACAATTACTCCTTTAGTACCATGTCCTGACGGGCAACTCTGGCTGTCCGGTGATGTTCTAAAAGGTGCCAGCGTGGAGGAAGGAGTCAGTATGTAATGGCAGAAACAGCAGCGGCTAAGTCGACCGAAGAATACGACCGAAACATTGACGAGGAGATTCTCGACGTGATTAGCCATGGGAATTTCGAGCGCCAACAGCAAATCCTCTCCCGAATGGCCGAAAGCGTGCCGGAGGTGACGGTCGCCCGTAGGTTATACAGCATCTTCTTCCCGGTCACGGAGGCTAACAACAGGAAGGCTGGCTAAGCCTTCGTCCGTTACCCGATGCATGACCGTAGAGAGGGGCGCAGGCGTTAACGCCTG
>DASUNL010000617.1:0-26758 GCA_036277175.1 Pyrinomonadaceae bacterium
ATGGCAAAACTCGCGCCGAGGTGGCGGATAAACTTTCCGCCACTTTGAGTGACCAAAAGAAGGGCATCCCCATAATCACCGAGCGTCAGACGGTAGGACAATTTCTCGACCGTTGGCTTGAAGATTGTGTTAAGCCGACCGTGCGCCCTAACACATATGACAGCTATGAGGTACACGTCCGCCTCTATCTGAAGCCCGATCTCGGCCGAATCCAGTTGGATAAACTTAGCCCGCAACAGGTAGAGGCTTTTCTGAACGCTCAGGTTAAGGCGGGTCGCTCTCCTCGCATGGCTCAATACCTGCGCTCCGTGCTCCGCATCGCCTTGAATCAAGCCATGAAGTGGAATCTAGTTGTCCGCAACGCGGCTGGGCTGGTTGATCCTCCGCGATACATTAAGCCTGAAATTGAGCCTTTTAGCATTGAACAGGTGCAAGCCTTTATGGATGCGAGCAAAGGCGACCGCCTTGAGTTGTTGTTCTTAGTGATGCTTTCGATGGGGTTGCGGAAAGGAGAAGCGACAGCTTTACGTTGGCAGGACGTTGATATGAATTCCGGCGTGATGCGCGTTCAGCGTTCGCTTCAGCGTATAGAGAAGAAATATCAGTTGGTGGAACTCAAAACTAAGAGGAGTCGTCGAACCCTCCCGATGCCCGAGAAAGTTATAACCGCGCTCCGTACACACCGCACGCGTCAACTCGAAGAGAGGCTGCTTGCCGCCGAGCGGTGGAAGGATTCTGGATTCGTGTTCACTACGAGCGTCGGCACGCCGCTAAACCCGCGAAACGTGCTGCGTAGCTTTCACAGGCTACTTGAGAAAGCCGGGATACCGCGCCGGGGCGTACACAATCTGCGCCACACCTGCGCCTCTCTCCTGCTTGAGCAGAACGTACACGCTAGGACGCTGATGGACATTCTTGGACATAGCAGGATTAGCGTGACGATGGACACCTACGCTCACGTCATGCCTCCCACAATCCTCGACGCCGCGAACCTCATGAACTCTGTGATTTCAGGGCGAGGATAGCAACTTGTCTCCGGTTGCTGTCAACGTTGCTGTCAAAGCGTATAAAAACACTTACGGCCACCTAATTGGTGGCCGTAAGTGTTTGATTTAGTTAATGGAGCCGAGGAGGATCGAACTCCTGACCTCTTGAATGCCATTCAAGCGCTCTCCCAGCTGAGCTACGGCCCCTCGTGTCGTTCGTCGTTCGTCGCCGGTCTGGCGGCGAGTGGAAAGAGTAGCGTAGCGCGCGAAAGCTCGTCAAGCGGCGGGTCAGGCGCGGCGTCGGGCGGAGATGTAGGCGAGGAGCGCGCCGATGATGAGGAGGGCGAGGCCGCCCGCGAGCGTCAAAAGGTCGGGGAGTTCGCGCACGCTCTCGTCCGTGACGAGGACGCCCGCGCGCGGCGCGATGAAGGCCGCGCGGTAGGCGATGACGCCGCCCGCGGCCCCCAGCAGAATCCCGACGAGTACCAGCACCTTTCTCATCCGCTAATCCGTCACGCCCCGCGTGCGGCGTCTGCGCGTCGTTTGCGCGTCGTTACTTGCCGGTGAAGTTCGGCTTGCGCTTTTCGAGGAAGGCGCGGACGCCCTCGTCTTTGTCCTCGCTTGAGAAGCAGAGGGCGAAGAGGTCTATCTCGCGGCGCAGGCCCTCGTCGAGGGTCGAGCGCGAGGCGGTCTTGACGGCCTCCTTCGCCATCCGCAGCGCAATCGGGCTGCGCTCGGCGATGCGGTTCGCCATCTCCATCGTCTTCGCTTCGAGCTGGTCGGCGGGGACGACCGCGTTGACGAGGCCGATGTTGTAGGCCGTCTGCGCGTCGATGATGTCGCCCGTCAGAATCAACTCCATCGCCTTGCCTTCGCCCACCAAGTGCGTCAGGCGTTGCGTGCCGCCGCCGCCCGGAATGATGCCGAGGTTGATTTCGGGCTGACCGAAAGAAGCCTTATCGCTCGCGATGCGAAGGTCGCAGGCGAGTGCGAGTTCGCAGCCGCCGCCGAGGCAGTAGCCGTTGACCATCGCGATGACGGGCTTCGGGAAGGTGTCGACGGCGGTGAAGAGCGAGCGGCCGGTCATCACGTCGCGCTGCGTGACGGCGGTGCGGCCGGCGAACTCGCCGATGTCCGCGCCCGCGACGAAAGCCTTGTCGCCCGCGCCCGTGACGACGACGACGTGGACTGAATCGTCGGCGCGCAACTCTTCGAAGGCGGCCGCGCCCTCCTCGCGCGTCTTGATGTTTAAGGCGTTGCGTTTCTCGGGCCGGTTGATGGTGATTATGGCGACGCGCTCGCGCCGCTCGACGAGAAGCGTCTCGTAGGATGACATGACTTTGCTCCGCTTAAATTAAAGTGATGAGTGCGAATAAAAGTGACGAGTGACGAGTCACGAGTGACGAGCGGAGGACGACGCCTGCTTGCTCGTCACACGTCACTCGTCACTGTTCTGTTCGGCGGGCGCGCCCTGTTCGTCGGCGACCCACGAGACGAAGAGGCGCAGCCAGTTGTCGGCCGGCTCCATGATGGCGACGCCGACGCGCGCCGTGCCGTAGATGGCCGGTGCGGTGCGGACGACGCGGGCCGTCACTTCGATGGGCGAGCCGTCGGGCTTGTGCGCGCGCAGGTAGAGCTGGTCGCCCCGGTTCACCTTCTGGTTGAGGTGAAAGAGCGTGCCGAGGGTCGAGATGTCGTCCGTCTCGGTCGGCTCGCTCCACGCCGCGCCGTCCTCGGAGCGGCCCGAGACGACGATGGGCAGCCGCAGCGCCATGCGCAGCGCAAAGCGCCTCTCTTCGCGTTTCTCTCCGGCGGGGGTCGGCTTGTCCATATCTCAGTTTTCAGTTTTCAGTTTTCAGTTTAAGAGTTGAACTGAAAACTGAAAACTGCTTACTCTGTCCAGTCGTAGAAGCCACCGCCTGACTTCTTGCCGAGACGCCCGTCGGCGACCATGCGCCGCAGAATCTCGGGCGGGCGGAACCGCTCGCCGCCGAGCGAGCGGTGGAGATATTCGGCGATGGCGAGACGCACGTCGAGGCCGACAAGGTCGGTCAGTTTCAGCGGCCCCATCGGGTGATTGTAGCCCAACTCCATGGCCGTATCTATATCTTTCGCACTCGCGACGCCCTCCTCGACCATCCGCATCGCCTCTAGCCCCAACATCACGCCCAGACGCGAGGAGGCGAAACCCGGCACGTCTTTGACCGTGATCGGCTCTTTGCCCATCCTCCGCGAGACTTCGGCCACCGCTTCGACCGTCTCGGGCGCGGTGCGCCGTCCGACGACTATTTCGACTAAGCGCATGAGGTGGACGGGGTTGAAGAAGTGCATCCCGACGACGCGCTCCGGGTGCTTCGCCTCGGCGGCAATTTCCGTAATCGAGAGTGAGGAGGTGTTGGTGGCGAAGAGAAACGGCCCGCGCGCGACGCGCTCGACGCGGGCCAGCGTCTCGCGCTTTAGCTCCATGCGCTCGGGCACGGCCTCGATGAAAAGCTCTGCGTCGGACGTCTCCTCAAGCTCGGTCGTCGTGCGTATGAGCGAGAGCGCGCGCTCGCGTGCTTCCTCCGTCACCTTCCCGCGCGCGACGCCCTTCGAGAGGTTCGCCTCGATTGAGCGAAGGCCGCGCGCGACCAGCTCTTCGGTCACGTCGCGGAGCGTGACGCGGAGGCCCGCTTGCGCGGCGACCTGCGCGATGCCGTGGCCCATCGTGCCCGCGCCGAGGACGGCGACCCGCTCGACGGGGCGCGGGCTTTCCGGCGTGTCTCTGTTTGCGTCGGGAGTGCTCAAGCGGCCAAGCTCTTCGGGTGGAAAAGGAGTCTCTCTTCGTCTTCCGGTCGGGTATTCGACTACGTCTGCGCCAGAAGTTATACTACACGCGCAAAGAAAAAGGCTACCGACGAGCGCGCGCGCGGGGCGACCTGCGCCGGCTGTAAGTTTGCTTACAGACCATCCCCCCAAGGAGACGGAAAATAACCCCATGGCGAAAGAGACTCTGCACCGCGAAGTGGTCATCATCGGGTCGGGGCCGGCGGGCCTCACGGCCGCCATCTACGCCGCGCGCGCCGACTTGAAACCCCTCGTCGTCCACGGCCCGCAGCCCGGCGGGCAACTGACCATCACGACCGAAGTCGAGAACTACCCCGGCTTCTCGAAGGGCATTCAAGGCCCGGAGTTGATGGTCGAATTCGAGGAGCAGGCGCGCCGCTTCGGGACGGAATTCTTGCAAACCTTCATCACGAAAGTTGACCTCTCGCAGCGACCCTTCACGCTCGAAACGGACGAGTATGAGATTAAAGCCGAAACCTTAATCATCGCCTCGGGCGCGTCGGCCAAGTGGCTCGGCATTCCGGGCGAAGCGCCTTACCCCGAGGGCTTGGGCGGCTTCGGCGTCTCGGCCTGCGCGACCTGCGACGGGCCGCTGCCCGTCTTCCGCAACAAGCGTCTGGTCGTCGTCGGCGGCGGCGACACGGCGATGGAGGAGGCCGTCTTTCTCACGCGCTACGCCTCGAAGGTCTACGTCGTGCATCGACGCGACCGCCTGCGCGCCTCGCAAATCATGCAGCAGAAGGCGCAGCGCAACGAGAAGATTGAGTTCGTCTGGAACACGGAGGTGTTGGAGATTTTAGGCTCGCACGACGACGGCGTCAGCGGAGTGCGCGTCTACAACAACAAGACGAAAGAGGAGTCAGTCCTTGAGTGCGAGGGCGTCTTCGTCGCCATCGGCCACAAGCCGAACACGGACATCTTTCGCGGCTGGCTCGACATGGACGACGTCGGCTACATCAAGACGGCCGGGCGCTCGATGGCGACCAACATTCCGGGCGTCTACGCCTGCGGCGACGCGCAGGACAACTTCTACCGTCAGGCCGTCACGGCGGCCGGGACGGGCTGCATGGCCGCGATTGACGTCGAGCGTTTCTTAGACAACCTGCCCGTCCCTTCGCCCACCGGCGAGGAGATTACGATGGACGGCGAGCGCGTCATGCCCAACCACGAGATAGTCATCACGGCCGACGGCCAAGTGCTGCCCAACCGCCCCGAGGACACGAACGAAGAGACGCCCTACGGCGGCGACTGACGCCGGGCCGCCGTTCACGAGCGTTGCAAAAGCGTGGGCGCGTGTGAAGCCGTTGGCCTCACACGCGCCCACGCTTTTTGCGCGCTCGACGGTCGCTTAATTCTGCCCCCACTCCTTGAGCCACTTCGCGGCGTTCTTGTTCTTCGGGTCCATCCCGAGCGAGCGGCGGTAATTCTTAATCGCCGACTCGCGGTCGCCGCTCTCGCGGTAGGCGTCGGCGAGGCTGTCGTAGACGTTCGACGACTGCGGGTACAGCTCCGCGTTCAGCGTGAAGACGGCGAGCGACTCCGCGTACTTCTTCTGTCTGAGCAGCTCGTAGCCGATGTTGTTTAGACGGCCCTCCGTGACGGCCGCGTTCGCGGGCTGCTCCTTCTTAATCTTCCTGTAAGCCTCGACCCCCTCCGAGACTTTCCCCGCCGCCAACAACTCGTAGGGCACGAGCGCGTCGGCCGCGACGCGCGGCGCTTCGGCCGAGCCGCCGCCGCCGCGAATCGAGACCTTGCCGCCGCCCGCGTCCGTGGGGGGCGCGAACTCGTAACGAAGGTTCGCGTCGCGCCTGATGAAGAGGGTCTCCGAGACGGGCAGCAGCTCGAACTTCGGCCCGAGCGTCTGCTCGACGGAGAGTCGCGCGCCCTCGCGCGCGACGACGAGCGCGCGGTCTGGGTTGACGAGATAGCGGCCCGCGTACATGTCGAGCTTCTCGGGCGCGAGCGTCAAGACTTCGTGGGGCGGCGGCAGATAATCGTCCCACCCGTACTCGCGCGCGACCGAGCGCAAGACCTCGCCCATTATCTGCCCGTTGTCGGAGTTCACCATCACGACCGCGCCGTAGCCCTTCTCCTTGTGGACGAGCAGCATCGCGCGGAAGCCCTCGTCCGCGCCGTCGTGGCCGAAGTAGACGGACTGTTTGTCCTTGCCGTAACGCTGCAAGAAGAAGCCGAGCGCGACGTCGTCCATGACGGGCGTCAGCATCTTCTCCGTCATCGCGCGCGAGAGCACGCGGTTCGACTTGCCTTGCAGGGAGAGCTGCATCTCGATGGCGAACTTCGCCAAGTCGGTCGGCGTCGTCCAAAGTCCCGCGGCCGCCATCTCCGGGTAGACGTGAATCTTGCCCTCGACCGCGACGCCGCCCGCGCGGTGGCCCGACGCCGCGCGCTTGCGCCACGCATCGGAGAGCGGCTGCTCATACGTGCTGTCGTCCATCTTCAGAGGCTTCAAGACCGTCTCGCGCGCGAGGGCGGGGAAGGGCTTGCGCTCGATGTCCGTGAGCGCGAGCTGCATGACGGTCGTGCCGCCGCCCGAGTAGCGAAACTTCGTGCCGGGTTCGAGGTCGACGCGGACGGGCGCGGTGTTCGCCGGTTCAGCGCCGTCGAGCACTTGCGGCAGCGTCGGGATACGCTCGCCGGCGGCGTAGCCGGGGAAGCCGTGGACGGTGAGTCCGGCCGTGTGGCTCAAAAGATTCGCGAGCGTGACCTTACGCTTCGCCGTGAACTCGTTGTCGGGGATTTTCCAAGAGACGAGCTTGTCGTTGATGTTGCCGTCGAGCGTCAGACGCCCGCGCTCGACGTGCTTGAGCGCGACCGTGGCGGCGACGGGCTTACTAATCGAGCCTGCCTGAAACAGCGTCTCGGTCGTGACCGGCTCTTTCGTCTCCACGTCCTTGACGCCGTAGGCGCGCACCCACTCGACTTTGAAGTCGTTGATGACGGCGACGCTCAGGCCCGGCACCTTGTGGTGGCGCATCCGCTCCTCAATCGACCAGCCCGCGTCGCCTTTGACGAGGACGGGCGGGAGCAAGCCGTGTTCGACGCGCTCGATGCGCGCGGCGACCGACGACGAGGGGGCGTTGCGCGCGTCCCTTTCGCCCTTCTTCGCGTCGTCGAACGCGACGACGGGCGCGAGTTGCGACGCCGCGAGGCAGAAGACGAGGGCCGCGCGCACGAGCAGGGGGAATCTCATTTGGGTAACTCCTTTTCGAGAAACGTGGAGACGCCGGGCCGGGGAGGCGTCGAAGATAATAATAGAAACGCGCGCGCCGCAATTTTGTTCCGGCGACGCGCGCGTTCGTCGCTTGACAAGATTTTACGACTCGGACGCGGCGCGCGGGCGCAGGGCTTCGCGTATCTGTTCGGCCGTGAGGTGGACGAGCGACGCGCCGGTGAACATCTCCTCGCGCGTCACCTCGCGGACGGCGAAGGGCGGCGGCTGTGTGAAGGCGTCCAACTCCTCGTCCGTCTCGAAGTCTGTCTCGGCGAGGATGAGGCCGTGCAGGACGCCTAAGAAAACGTCAATCGAGTACTTGCGCCCCTCGTGCTCGAACGGGTAGCGGTTCTTGCGCAACTCGTTGGCCTCGAAGACCGAGAGCGCTTCGTACTCGTATTCGTTAAGGTAGATGCTCGTGATGAGCGTGCGCGAGAAGTCGGGCGCGCCGGGCGCGAACTTCTGCGTGAGCTTGAGCGTCCACTCGTTGGTCGGAACCCAGCGCGACTTGCGCAGGCGAAGGCGCGTGCCCGTGATGTAGTTGTCTGTAATCTGCGCGTGCTCGTGGCGCGGCTCTAAGCCTTCGGGGAGCGCGCGCAAAATATAACGGCGCTCGCGCTCGACGTGCGCGTACTTGGGCGAGTGGTCTGCGGCGAGTCGGCCCGTCCCGATGCCCTTCATGCGCCGACCAACTCCTCTTCGCGCTCGCGCAAAAACTCCTCCGGCTCGACGATGCGGCCCGCAATCGCCGAGGCCGCGACGACGTAAGGACTCGCCAGATAGAGCTTGCCGGGGCCGCTGCGTCCGGGGAAGTTTCGGTTCTGCGCGCTGACGGTGACGGTCTCGGCCGTCTTCGACGCACCCGGCCCGGCGTTGATGCACGCGCCGCAACTCGGGTCAATCAACTCCGCGCCCGCGCGCTCGAAAATCTCGATGTAGCCGCGCTCGCGCGCGTACTCCTTAATCTTCTGCGAGCCAAACTGGATGTAGAGGCTGACGCCGGGCGCGACACGTTGGCCGCGCTCGACGGCGCGCGCGAGCACCGCCGCGTACATGTCCATGTCGGACTTCTTGCCGCCCGTGCAAGAGCCGCCGTATGCGGCGTCGATTTTCACTTCGGCTTCGAGGTCTTCGATGTTGAGGCCGTTGCGCGGGTCGCCCGGCAGCGCGACCATCGGGCGAATCTCCGCGAGGTCAATCTCGAACGTCGCGGCGTACTCGGCGTCGGGGTCGCTGCGGAGGAAGCCTTTGCGAATCTCCTCGGCGTCGAGTCCGCGCATCGCGACGAGATACTCGGTGACGACTTCGTCAGGCTCGATGATGCCCGTAAATCCCCCGGCCTCGACGGCCATGTTCGTCAACGTCGCGCGCTCGTCAATCGTCCAGTCGCGGATGCCTTCGCCCGCGAACTCCAAGACCTGCCCGATGCCTTTACCCTCTTTCATGTAATCGGTCGAGAGGATTTTGAGCATCACGTCTTTGGCCGAAACGTCGGCGCGCTTCTCTCCGCGCAGGGTGAACTTGACGACCTCGGGGACTTTGACGCGGATGTCTTTCGTGTACCAAGCGTTCGCCATGTCGGTCGAGCCGACGCCGAAGGCGAAGGAGCCGACGACGCCCGCCATGCAGGTGTGCGAGTCCGTGCCGATGACGAGCTGACCGGGGAGCGCGATGTCTTCGACGACGGCGTTGTGGCAGATGGCCTCGCTCCCGCGCTCTTCAGTCCCGCCGTAGAGGCGTATGCCCTGCTCCTCGGTGAAGCTCGCCTGCGTCGTCGCGAGTCCGTCGGCGCGTTCGAGCAGACCCATCTTCTTCTTATCGTCACTCATCACGCGACCGAGAAAAGTCAGGTGGTCGCGGAAGGCGTAGACCGACTCGGGCTCTGTGACGCGCGCGTCTTTACCCAAAGCGTGTTTGAAGAGACTCTCGGCCATCGGCGTGACGTACTCGTGGGAGAAGCGCACGTCGGCGACGGCGAAAAGAGCGTCTCCGGGTCGGACGGCCTCGACGCCGACGCGGCCCGCCGAGACGAAGGCGTGGCGCGCGATGATTTTCTCGACGATGTTCATCGGGCGCGCCGCCGTCTCAATCGCGGGCGGCGCGACCGCTCCCGCGAGCCGCGCCTTGTTGTAGTTGAAGAGGCCGCCGTATTCGACGATGTCGCGCGAGATGGGGTCGAGACCTTTGGTGAACTCGGCGAGCGGAATCTCTTCGCCGCGCCGTATGCGCTCGATGAGCCCGAAGTCGGTCGAAGTGAGTAGGCCGATGTTCTGCGAGTTCTGGCCGTAAATCTTCTCGATGGTCTTGGCGATGACGAGTTCTATTCCGGCCGCGCGCTCGGCGAACGGCGCGGTCTCGCGCGAAGAGCCGCAGCCCTTCGAGAGGCCCGAGACGACGACCGAGAAGCCGCCCCGCTTCACCTCGTCCTTCTTGACCGCGCCCTCGCGCATCCCGACGTAGACGTACTCGCCCAAGGTCTCGTCGTAATAGAAGCAGACCCAGCCGGGCGTTATCTCGTCGGTCGAGATGTTGTTCATCAACGGGCGCTCGGGGTCGAAATCCAAGTCCTCGCCCGCTTCGAGCTGTCGCCTTATCAGCGACACGTCGTCGGTCAGAAACAGCACCCGCCCGCCGAACCTGACGCGGTCGGGTCGCCGCTCGAATTTCTCTCGCTCGCTACTCATCTCTTTTTATAACTCCTCGTATGCGTATAAAATCGTGTGGACGGCAAAACGTAATTATAGACCAGACGCGGCGCGGGCCGCACGCGGCGGCCGCCCACGTCTTGTCAAGCGACGCCCCCATTCCGCATATTACACGCACGCAAACGTGCCGGGCGCGTCTCGCGCCACGGCCCGCGCCGCCTCAGAAGAGATGATGCGCCGCCAGAGCAAACCCGCGCCGCCCGTGTCGAAGACGAACGCGACCCTCGCGCTCGTGCTTCTCTTCGCGCTCGCAACGCCCGCGTGGCCCGACGCCTCGCGCGCCCCGGCGCAGGACGAAGACGCGACGGGGATGACTTCGGCGGGCGGCCACGAGGACGGCGAAATCTCGCGCGACTCGTTTCCGGAAGTGCGCGAGATGCGCCGCGTGATGCTCGTCGCGACGAAGAGTCTGACGGTCGACACGCGCGGGCCGGCGCGCGGCGTGCTCGAAGAGGTCTTCCGGCGGCCCGCACGCCAACTGCGCCGCCACGACTATGCCTACAGCGTCATCGGCAAGCGGCTCAACCGCTACATCCGCCGACACCGCAGCATGACGGCCGTCGAAAGCCTCTCGGAGGCCGACTTCGTCATCGTCTTCAAGGTGCTCAACGAGCAGCCGTCGTTCATCGCCTCGGAGCCGCACATCTACGGCGAGATGTTCGTCATCCTCAACCGCACGGAGGCGCGCGCGCGCCCGGTCATCGTCTGGTGGACGAAGCACAACCAGACCTCCCTCGAAGACGCCGTCGACGACTTCCTCGACGACCTGCGCGAGCTGCGCGGGGAGAAGTGACGCCGGCCCTCCGTCCTTAAGCTTTCACTCGTCGCCGTCTTTAAGCTTTCAGTCGTCGCCAGATGAAAGAACTCGCTATCATCGTCGCGGGACTCTCGCTGCTCGCCGTCTCGGCGCTCGTGCTCGCCTTCGCCGTCAGGGCCGCGCGGCGTCTCGCGCGCTCCCTCGCAGAGCTGAGCGGGCGCGTCGGCGAAGTCGAGGCCGAGGCGGCGCGTCTCGGCGAGGCGCAGGCCGAGGCGCGGCGCGAGTTGGAAGAGGAGCGACAGAGGCTCGCCGCCGCGCGCGAGGCTGCCGAAGCCGCTTCGGCCTCGACGGGCGGCGACGAGTTGTGGGTGGACAGCGCGTCCGGCAGCAGTCAGTCGTCCTTGCCTGAGACGCCCGCACTCCCGCCGCTCGACGAGACGGACGTCTACTCGCTCGCGCTCCACATGGAGGAGTACTTCAACCGCAGCACCTACCCGCGCGAGCTTGGGTTCCACGAAAACTTCGCGAAGGGCGTCGGGCTGTTCCGCGACGCGCGTTACCGCGTCGAAGACCTGACGCAGTACGCGCGCGGCTCGAACACCGTCATCGCCTGCATGGCGCTCCAAGCCGTCGCCGAGCGCGCCGATGGCGCTCGCGCCCTCGACGCCGTCCTCTACAGTCTCAACGACTATTACTATTGGGTACGCCACTACGCGCTCGAAGTCCTGCGCGCGCACGCGGGCGGACGGGAGTTGGTCGCCGACCTGCTCGTCCAACTCAACTCGACGTGGGCGGACTACGCGCCCGTCGCCTCCTTGCGCGACTTCGTCAAGGAGCGCGTCGCGGCGGGCGAGCGCGTCGCGTTCGGCGAGCGTCTCTACCGTCTGACGGACGAGCAGGCCGCGCACCTCTCGCTCGTACTTAACGAGCTGCGCGGCTACGTCCCGGCCTCGCTCATCGAGGAGTTCGAGCGTTGGCGCGAGTCGCGCGTGGACACGACGTTCATGCGCACAATCGGGCGCGTCTACGAGCCGGGCGGGCGCGCGCCCGGCGACGAGGAGGGGGTGGTCGTGCTCGAAGCCGTGGCCGAGCGCGTCGCCGAGATTGAAACGGCGCTCCGCAAAAACCCTCCGCGCTCGGTGATGGTCGTCGGCGACTCGGGCACGGGTAAGACCACTGTGATTCGCGTCCTCGCCGAGCGGTTCATGCGCGAGGGCTGGACGATTCTCGAAGCCTCGGGGACGGACGTGCTCGCCGGTCAGAAGTACATCGGCGAGCTGGAGGGCCGCGTGCAGACGCTCGTCCGCCAAATCGCCGGACGCCGCGTCCTCTGGGTCATCCCGAACTTTCACGAAATCCTCTGGGCGGGCCAGCACCAGTACAGCCCCGTCGGCGTGCTCGACATGCTTCTGCCGAGCATCGAGAGCGGCGAGCTGAAGGTCGTCGGCGAGCTGACGTCGGTCGGCTACGAGAACCTGATTCGACGCAAGGCGAAGCTCCGCACCGTCATGCAGACGGTGCGCGTCACGCCTTTGAGCGACGCGGAGACTTTGGAGCTTGCGCGCCGTTGGGCCGAGCGTCGCGGCTTCAGGGAGCGCGGCGGAGAAGTCCGCCCGCGCCTCTCCGACCAGACCTTGCAAGAGGCGTTTCAACTAACCAAGCAGTATCTTTCCGACAAGGCCGCGCCCGGAAACCTCATCCTTCTCCTCGACTCGACGCACCGCAGGCTTCTGACCGAGACGGGCGGCGCGAAGGCGTCTGCGAAGGCGACGAGGCAAATCTCCCTCGACGACCTGCTCGTCACGCTCTCGCAGCTCACGGGCCTGCCCGTGCAGATTCTCGACGACCGCGCGGGGCTAGACCTCACGGAGTTGCGCGACTTCTTCGAGCGCCGCGTGTTGGGTCAGGCCGAGGCCGTCGAATGTCTGACCGAGCGCGTGGCGATGATAAAGGCGGGACTGACAGACCCGACGCGCCCGCAAGGCGTCTTCCTCTTCGTCGGCCCGACGGGGACGGGCAAGACCGAGATTGCGAAGACGCTCGCCGAATTTCTTTTCGGCTCGCCCGACCGCATGATTCGTCTCGACATGAGCGAGTTTCAGACGGCCGAATCCTTAGACCGCATCATCGGCGAAGCGTCGGAGCACGGCGACTCGCAGGCGCTCGTCAACTCCATCCGCAAGCAGCCGTTCTCGGTCATCCTCCTCGACGAATTCGAGAAGGCGCACCCGAACGTGTGGGACTTGTTCCTGCAAGTCTTCGACGACGGCCGCCTGACCGACCGTCGCGGCAACACGGCCGACTTCCGACACTCGGTCGTCATCATGACCTCGAACTTGGGCGCGACGCTCCCGCACGGCGCGTCAATCGGTTTTTCGCAGGAGCAGGCGCAGTTCGCTTCCGGCAGCGTCGAGCGCGCGGTCGGCCGCGCCTTCCGACGCGAGTTCATCAACCGCATCGACCGCGTCGTCGTCTTCCGCCCGCTCGGCCTTTCGGTGATGCGCGACCTCCTGCGCAAAGAGCTGCAAGACGTCCTCTCGCGGCGCGGCTTCCGCATGCGACAGTGGGCCGTCGAGTGGGACGAGTCGGCCATCGACTTCCTTCTGCAAAAGGGATTCACGGCCGACCTCGGCGCGCGCCCCTTAAAGCGCGCCGTCGAGCGTTACGTCTTGTCGCCGCTCGCGCTCACCATCGTCAACCACCAGTTCCCGGAAGGCGACCAGTTCCTCTTCGTGCGCGCGCGCGACGGGCGCATCCACGTGCAGTTCATCGACCCGGACGCGCCGGAGAAGAAGGCCGCCGCGCCGCCGCCGCAACAACCACTCGCGCAGCGCGCGGCCGAAGACACAGGCGCATCAATCGACGAGACGGAGCTGCGTCTCTCGACCATCGCGCTCGACGCGCGGGGCACGCGCGCCGAGGTCGAGTTCCTCGAAGAGCGGTATCAACACTTGCGCGCGCTCGCCGATTCGGACGAGTGGCGCGAGCGCAAGAACGCGGCTCTGCTCCGCACCTCCGCGCCCGACTTCTGGGACTCGCCCGAACGCTTCTCGGTCTTGGGCCTCGCCGAGTACATGGATCGCATCGAGGCGGGACTCGATACGGCCGGCTCGCTTCTCGCGCGCCTGACGAGCGGCACGCAGCGAACCTCCGACCGTAAGACTTTCCTCCCCGAACTAGTCTGCCGCGTCGCGCAGCAACTTTATCTGCTCGACGCCGCGTGCCGCGCCTACCGGGAAGGCAACCCGCGCGACGCATACCTGTCCGTGCAGGCCGTGCGCGAGACGGGCGCTGAACTAGACGAGTCGAATGCGTTCGCGCGCCGCGTCGCGGAGATGTACGGCGGGTGGGCCGAGAAGCGTCGGATGCGCTTCGAGGTGATTGAAGAGGCGGGCGGCGCTGTCGGAAACGGCAACGCGCCCGAGCCATACCGTCTGCTCGCGGCCGTCTCCGGCTTCGCCGCCTACACCATCCTGAGCGCCGAGTCGGGCCTCCACGTCCTTGAGACGCCGCAGGACGAGAAGGAAAAGTCTTTCCACCGCGCGAAGGTGCAAGTGAGAGTCGTCGCGCAGCCCGAAGAGCCTGCGGGCCGTGGGCGTGAGGCGCAGAGGCGACAGGCCGAGCGCGCCTTCGCCGCCGAAGCCGCCACGCCGCCCTCGACCGTCCGCCGCTACCGCGAAGAACCCTCGCCACTGGTGCGCGACTCCGCGCGCGGCTGGCGCACCGGCAAACTCGAACGTGTCCTCGCCGGCGACTTCGACCTCTTCTGACCAACGCGCGCCCGCAGACTTTAGGAGTCGAGCCGTTGTCGGGCGGAAGTGAGGGTGGAGTATACTGGCACGACGCGCGCGCCGACCGAGTCGAAGAATCTATGTCAGACTTACTCGATAGAATAACGGTTAACCCAGAGCAGTGCGGCGGTCGTCCCTGTGTCCGGGGGATGCGCATCCGCGTGATTGACATCCTCGACCTGTTCGCCGCCGGTCTGAGCGCCGAGCAAATCTTGGAAGAGATGCCCGACCTCGAAAGGGAAGACCTGCAAGCCGCCCTGCGTTACGCCGCGCGCAAACTGGATCACCCGGTGCTCGCCGCATGAACTTCTGGGTTGACGCGCAGATGTCCCCCACTATCGCCGCGTGGGTGGGCGAGAATTTTAGCGTCACCTCGGCGGCGGTTCGTGACCTCGGTTTGCGAGACGCGACAGACAGGGAAATATTTGAGGCGGCGAGGCGTGAGAACGCCGTCGTCATGACGAAGGATAGTGACTTCGTGTCGCTGCTCGACAGGTTCGGGCCGCCGCCGCAAGTAATCTGGGTGAGATGCGGCAATACCTCCAACGCGAGACTCAAACAAGTCCTCGCGAAGACCCTACCCAAAGCGTTAGAGATGCTCAAAACGGGCGAGCGACTCGTCGAGATTAACGCGGACTGAAAGACGCCGGCTCGCCTCCTGCCTGTATCACCCGAACGCTCACAGAAGCTCGAAGCGCGTGGCGCGGACAACGAGTTCGTCTTGGCGGAAGCGTTGGCGTAAGGTTTCGCGGTAGTCGGCCCACCACGCGCGGTCGAGCTCGTCGGCCATCACCTCGAAGATGACGACGTCGTCGCGCGAGGTCGCGCCCTCTTCGTCCTTCCAGAGTCCTTCGGCGGGCGCGCGCGAGAAGGCCGTGACGCCGCCGAAGCGTTGGGCCAGCTCGGCGCGGACGCGGTCGAAGTCGGCGCGCGGGAAGGGGTGGCCGTCGTTGTCGTAGACGGGCAGAAGTATCTCGACGAGGTGCATCGGCGTTTGTCTCCGTGGCGCGTTGGTTGATACTTTAATGATAACGGCGCGGCGCGCGGAAATCATAACGGCGGGGCGGAAGGAAGAAGGGAGCGAGGAGACTAAATGAAGATACCTCTTTACGTGGTGGACGCTTTCACGCGACGAGTCTTCGGCGGGAATCCGGCGGCCGTGTGCCCTTTGGAGGAGTGGCCCGACGAGGCCGTGATGCAGAAGATTGCGATGGAGAACAACCTTTCGGAGACGGCCTTCTTCGCCCGCGAGGGCGAAGCTTACCGCCTGCGCTGGTTCACGCCGTCCGTCGAAATCAAACTCTGCGGCCACGCCACGCTCGCCTCGGCCTACGTCATCTTCAACTACTTGGATTCGTCGAAAGAGTCCGTGAGTTTCGAGACGCTGAGCGGCACGCTCGTCGCGCGTCGCGACGGCGAGCGCATCGCGCTCGACTTCCCGTCTCGTCCCGCCTCACCGACGGACGCGCCCGAAGACTTGCTCGCCGCGCTGGGCGTCCGTCCGCGCGAAGTCTTGCGCTCGGCCGTCGATTACATGGCCATCTACGAGACGGAAGAGGAGGTGCTGTCTTTGCGTCCGGACATGGCGCGGCTCGCGCGCGTCGAGGCGCTCGGGTTGATTGCGACCGCGCCGGGGCGCGAGTCCGACTGCGCCTCGCGCTACTTCGCGCCGCGCGCAGGGATTCCGGAAGACCCCGTCACGGGCGCGGCCCACTGCACGCTCACGCCCTACTGGTCGGCGCGTTTGGGCAAGCGCGAGATACACGCCCGCCAAGTCTCGGCGCGCGGCGGCGAAGTCTTCTGCGAAGCGCGCGGCGAGCGCGTCACGCTCGCGGGCTACGCCGCGCGCTACAGCGAAGGCTTCCTCTACCTTTAAGCCGATGGACGAGAAAGTGACGACGGCCGCGACGAGCGAGGAGCGCGCCGAGGCCGAGCAGCTCAGGCGGCGCGAGGACGTGCAGCGCGCGCTCGAAGACGCTACGGGCAGGAAGCGCAAAGCCCCGGTCAAGGCGCGTCAGAAGGTCGGACTTCTGGTCTACCTGCTCCTTCTCGTCGCGCTCGGCGGACTCTACTACGCGCAACGCCTCGACTACTTCGACCTGCTCGACCGCTACCGGCCGCCCCTCCAACGCTTCACGCTCGGCGCGATGGCAATCGTCCTCACGCTCGCCGTCGGGAAGTTCATCGACTCCTACCTCATCTGCCGCGTGCGCGACGACGCCTCGCAGTACAACCTGCGGCGCGTGCTTCGGCTCGTCCAAGTGCTCGTCATCTTCTTCATCACGCTCTCGGTCGTCTTCGCCAACTGGTACACGGCCGTCGCCGGTCTGGGCTTGGGCGCGCTCGTCCTCGGCCTTGCGGTTCAGACGCCGATGACGAGTCTCCTTGGCTGGGTCTACATCCTCGCGCGCACGCCCTACCGCGTCGGCGACCGCATACGCATCGGCGAGGCGACGGGCGACGTGATTGACGTCGGCTACCTCGACACGACTCTCTGGGAGTTCGGCGGGCAGTATCTTTCGACCGACCACCCGTCGGGCCGCATCATCAAGTTCCCGAACTCGGACGTGCTCTCGAACGCGGTCTGGAACTACTCTTGGCCGCTCTTCCCATACATCTGGCACGAGGTGAAGTTTCACATCTCATACGACAGCGACCTAGAGTTCGTCGCGCAGGTGATGCAGGAGGTGGCGTCGGCCGAGGTGGGCGAGGAGATGATGAGCCGCGTGCGCGCCTTCCGCGAATTGCTCGCACACACGCCCATCGACGAGTTGGAAGTACATGAGCGTCCGGCCGTCATCTTCCGCGTGAGCGACAACACATGGCTCGAAGCCATCGTCCGCTACGTCGTGCCGCCGCGCGAGGCGGGCCGCGTCAAAACCCGCCTCATCAAAAAACTGCTCGAACGCCTCAACGCCGAACCCGAGCGCGTCAAGTTCCCGAAGAGCAACATGCGGTAGACGGTTTTCAGTTTTCAGTGAAGCGAGAAGACAAGCGTCCTTGCTCAAAGATGAAAACTGAAAACTGAAAACCGCTTTGTCGAAGGGGTCTTTAGCCGCGCGCCTCGCCGACGACCTCGCCCGCCCCGGCGTAAGCCGTGATGCGCGAGAAGTAGAGCGAGAGAATTAGCGCCGCGAACATGATGGCCGAGGCCGTCCAGAAGGTGACGGTGAGCGAGCGGTCGTCCATGCCGTGGCGGGCGGCGGGGCTTTGGCTGTAGATGAGCCAGCCGCCGACGAACGGGCCGACGGCGCGCGCCAAGCTCGCGGCCGACTGCGTCGCGCCTAAGACGCCGCCCTGCTCGGCCGCGCCCACGCTCTTCGACGCGAGGCTCGAAATCGACGGCGTGGCGAGCGAGTTGCCGACGGAGAAGGCCGTCAGGATGGCGAGCAGCGCCGGAAGTCCGCCGCCCGCGCCGGGGCCGATGAAGGGGAGGACTAAGAGGCTCACGGAGAGGACGAGCGCGCCCGCGACGACGAGCGCCGTCTCGCCGAAGCGGCGGACGAGGCGGCCGACGAGGACGCCTTGGATGAAGGCCGAGAGCGTGCCGATGTAGGCGAAGAGGTAGCCGTTGTGCAGCGCGTCGTAGTCGAAGCGGTAGATGGTGTAGGGCGTGAACGTCGTCGTCATGATGGAGAAGGAGACGACGAAGAGGAAGTAGATGAGTAGGACGACGGCGAGCTCCCGTCGGCGGAGCTGCGCGAAGAAGTGCGACCAGCCGCGCACCGTCGAGCGCGCCGGGTGGTCGGGCGTGACGGTTTCGGGCAGGTAGAAGTAGAGCAGCGCGGCATTGGCGAACGAGAGCGCGCCCGCGAAGATGACGGGGACGTGGACGCCGCCGAAGTTGCTCAGGATGCCGCCGATGGCCGGGCCGAAGATGAAGCCGAGTCCGAAGGCCGCGCCGAACAGGCCCATCCCGCGCGCGCGGTTCTCGGGCGTCGTCACGTCGGCGACGTAGGCCTGCGCAATCGAGATGTTGCCGCCCGTAATCCCGGCGAGGATGCGCCCGGCGAAGAGCATCCAGAGCGCCCACGCCCAGCCCATGATGAGAAACCCGATGCCTGTCCCGACGATGCTGAGGAGGAGCAGCGGCCGTCGCCCGTGGCGGTCTGAGAGGCGGCCGAGGATGGGCGAGAAGATGAGCTGCGCCACCGAGTAGGAGGCCAGAAGCATTCCGAGCGCGAACGGGCTGGCCCCGAACTCAAGGACGTAGTACGGCAGAATCGGGATGACGATGCCGAAGCCGACGAGGTCGATGAAGACCGTGATGAAGATGACGAAGAGCGGAGAACGCTTCATTTATCTTCTGCTGCGATAGCGCGGGTCCATCAGCGCCTCGTCGGCCGAGAGGCGTCCGCCGCCCGAGATGAGAAGCGCGAGCGCCATCCCGGCGAGCGCGAAGGGGTACTCGAAGCCGGGCACGGGCTGGTTCGACAGGAAGAAGCCGCCCGCCCAGTGGACGCCGATGATCGCGACGAGCATCACGACGGCGATGAGGAGCGCGCCGACGCGCGTGAGCAGGCCCAAGAGGACGAGCACGCCGCCGAGCAGCTCCGCGAACGCCGCCGCCCCCATCCACAGCCACGCGGGCCTTAGGCCCAAGGGCGCGGGCATGTTCGCCATCCCTGAGAGGCCGGGGCCGCCCCACACGCCGAAGACCTTCTGCGCGCCGTGCGCGATGAAGACCAGCCCGAGGGCGAGACGTAAGGGGAGCGTGAACCACACGTGGGCAGTCCGGATGAGATTCTGAAACATGTAAGTCTCGTGTCCCTTCGTTTTTCGTTTCGGGCCTTAGGCGCGGGCAAAACCTTTGCGCTCTTTTTACCACACGGCGGCGCGAAGACAAAAAGCCCCGCTCCTTTCGGGAACGGGGCTTTCGCGCGGGGGACGCTTGCGCGTGGGGAATAAAAGTTTAGCGACGCTCGTCGTCGCCCGTCTTCGGCGCGGCCTTCGTGATGGCCTCTTCGAGCGCCGCGAGCCTGCGCTCAAGCTCGCCGACGCGCGTGCGAAGCTGCTCGACTTCCATCGTCTTCTGCTGCAACTCGGCCGTGCGCGCGTCGAGCGCCTTGACGGCCGCGAGGCTCACGCCGACCGCGTCCTGCACGCCGATGGCCTTGTCCGAAGTGCCCAGACCAAACGCGGCGTAGAAGTCTTCGGCCATCGGCCCCATGTGGCGCGCGGTCGCACCCTCGGCCGTGTAGTTCCAAGTCGAGACCGGAACCTTGCGCAGGGAAGTGAGAACGTTCTCGCCGTCAACCGAGAGGAAGTTCTCTTTCGTCGTGCGGCTCGAAGTGCAGTTGAAGACGCCCGAGCCTGCGGGCAGGTTGCAGCCCGTCGTGCCGCCCAAGTTCGTGCGGAAGCGGAAGCCGCCCGTTGCGCGCGCGGCGAACTCGTTGTTGGCCGTGTTGCGGAACGTGTCGGCCGAAGCCTGCGCCGCGCCGTCCGACCAGATGAACGTGCCTTGGAAGCCGTTGTTCGAGGCGAACTTGCCCATCGCCGTCGTGTGGTCTTGGTCGGCGGTGACGTTGTAGCCGATGGCGACGGCCGCGAGGCCGCGAATGTTGAAAGTCTCGGGGTCGCACTTGCCGTTGATGTACGGGCCGCCCGAACGCGCGTTGTTGCCGAGCGCGACGCCGTAGGTGTCGCAGACGCGGTTGCCCGCGCCCGCCGAGAACCCGGCCGCGCCCTTCACCTGATTGCCGCTGCCGAAGACGATTGAGGAAGTGCTCTCGGCCTGATTCGTGTCGCCGAAGGCGAGTGCGTAGAGACCCGAGGCGGTCGAGTTCGAGCCGCCTGCCCAAGAGAAGAAGCCGACGTTGGCGTCGTCCCACTCGTTGTCGGCGTAGCCGGAGCGGAACGCGCCCTTGTAGGTGTGCCAAGAGGTGCGGTAGCCCTTGCCCTCCATCGGCGACGTGCCGATGCCGAGGTTGCCGGTGGCGACGAAGCTGCCGTTCTGGAAGACCTTGAAGAAGGCGGGCGTGTGGCCGCCGGGGCCGGAGCAGCAGGTCGAGCCGCCGCGCAGGTTAATCATCGTCGCCGTGCCGTTCGCGTCGCCGACCGAAAGCTGCTCCGCGCCGGGGACGAACTTGACGAAGTTCGCGTCGGTGTAAGCCTTGTTGACGGCGTCGCCCGCGTTGACGGGGTTGCCGACGTTCGTGATGAGCGCGTTGTTGGCGGAGAGTCCCGTGTTAAAGACGTTCGCGCCCGTCCAGATGTTCGCGCCGCCGATGCTGGCCGCCGCGCTCGTCTGCTTCGTGCCGTCGGGGAAGATGACGCCGTTGCCCGCGCCGGTGAGTTTCATGTTGCCGGCGACTTCGAGCTTCTCCACGGGCGAGGCCGTGCCGACGCCGACGTTGCTGTTCGTGTCGACGACTAAGGCCGTCGGGGTCGCGCCGTTCCAGTTCGGCTGGAAGGAGATTTTACCGGCCACGGCCGCCCCGTACTTGACGGTGGCGATGATGCCGCCCTGCGTCGGCGTGTGCGCGAAGGTGAACTGCGTCGCGTTATTCGGGTTCAGGTCGATGTCCGAAGTCCAAGCCGAGAACTGCGCGGTCTTGGGGGCCGCGAGTGTCGAGCCGGAGACGAACGTGTTGAAGACCGACGCGGCCGCGTTGGGCGCGGCCGCGAAGACCATCTGCTGGCCGGGCGCGCTCGCGCGGTCGGCGATGCGGAAGCCGCCCGACGAAGAGGTGTTGCGCAAAGTCAAAGAGCCGACGATGTCGAGCGTCGTGGCCGGACTCGCGGTGCCGATGCCGACCTTTCCGGCCGACTCGATCAACGCCGAATCGCCGAGCGTGCCCGTCGCGCCGTCCGTCCACTTCGGGAGGCGGCCCGTCGTGCCGCTGCCGGCGAGGTTGGCCGTCGGCGTGCCCGACAGAGTGTTCGGCTGCGACGTGGAGACGGACGTGCCCTGCTGCCGAAGCAGGGCGTTGGCGGAGTTGAGAATCGTGCCGTCCTCGAAGCGTATGCCGCCGCGCGCGCGTATCTCGCCAGCCACGTCGAGCGTCGCCTCGGGGGCGTCGGTGCCGATGCCGACGCGGCCGTCGGCCGTCACGCGCATCTGCTCTTTATCTTTACCCGCGAAGACGTTGCCCGTGCGGAAGGTGAGCGCGCCCGTGGTCGAGGTCACTTGGCCGTCCTGCCCGTCGTGCGTCGTGACGGTCACGGCCTGCCCCTTGCTCGTCGCCTTCGCGGCCGCCGCCAACTCGCCGCCGCCCTGCGACTGCGAGGCCGCCGCGAACGCCTGCGCCAACTCGACCTTCAACTGCTCGTCGCCTTCGCGGCCGAGCACGACGCGACCCTCGCGCTTCGACAAGGCGGTGAACTTGCGGCTCGACTTGCCCGCGAGATCTTCGGCCGTCACGATGCAGAGGTAAGCGCCGTCGGCGGCGCTCTGCGCGTCCCACTCGACGATGCCGCCCGCGCGGAAGTCGGAATCGAAAACGCGCTCGCCCGTCGCCGAGAGGACTTCGACGCGGATGCGCTTCGTCTCGCCGGGGGAGACGAAGCGGACGCCCGTGGCCGAGGCGCTCGCCGTGACGGTCGACTTGTTCGCCGCGCGCTCCTGCGCGGGCGCTTCCGTGTTTTGGGCCAGCGCGGACGCGGCCAGAAGTGTGATGATTGCGAGGAGTGCGAATGTGTGTCGGGCGGTAGACATGCTCTTGCTTCCCTTCTGAGAACCTTTACTTATTTAATTTTGCTAAAACCTTCGCCACCCTCAAACGCGCAAACCGGCGGGCGAATGGATCACCCGCGTCGAAAAAAAGCCGCCACGGCCGCCCGGCGCACGTCGTGAAAACAATTCGGGGCGCGACGGCGTATGACTTTGATTTCTTAATGCGCGGCGGGCGTCGGGAGGGCGCGCGGCCTTGCTGAATGAATGCTCATTCAGTATGATGAGGGCGTCTGGCGAAGAGTTATTTCGAGAATTAGACGGAAGAAGAGAACGTTTACCCTTATGCTTCGGATCGAAAAGGCCGCCGTCCTCGGCGCGGGCACGATGGGCGCGCAGATCGCCGCGCACTTAGCCAACGCCGGAATCCCCACGCTTCTGCTCGACATCGCGCCCAAAGAGCTGACGCCCGAAGAAGCGGCGAAGGGTCTCGCGCTCGACTCGCGTGAGGTGCGCGACCGCATCGCGCGCGCGGGGTTAGAAGCGGCGAAGAAGGCGCGGCCCGCCGCATTCTTTAACGCGGACGCGCAGCGCCTCGTCACCGCCGGAAACTTCGAGGACGACCTCGCGCGGCTTAAAGACTGCGACCTCATCATCGAGGCCGTCGTCGAAAATCTCGACATCAAACGCTCGCTCTTCGAGCGCGTCGAACGGCACCGCCGGCCCGGCTCGGTCGTCGCCACGAACACGAGCGGCATCCCCGTCCGCCAAATCGCCGAAGGCTTCTCCGAAGACTTCCGCGCGCACTTCTTGGGCCTTCACTTCTTCAATCCGCCGCGCTACCTCTATCTGGTCGAGCTGATTCGCACCGAGTGGACTAGACCTGAAGTCGCGTGCGCTCTCTACGGCTTTCTCGACCGGCGTCTGGGCAAGGGCGTCGTCCCGGCGAAAGACCGCCCGAACTTCATCGCCAACCGCGTCGGCACATACGGCGGCCTCGTCACCATCAAGACGATGCTCGAAGACGGCTACGCGATTGAAGAGGTCGACAAGATGTCGGGTCAGGCGGTCGGGCGGCCGAAGACGGCGACCTTCCGTCTGTTCGACTTGGTGGGACTCGACGTGTTCGCGCACGTCGCAAAAAATCTCTACGAGGCCGTGCCCGAAGACGAAGACCGCGAGGCTTACCGCGTCCCGGAATTCTTGACTCGGATGGTCGAGCGCGGCCTGCTCGGCAACAAGACCAAGGGCGGCTTCTACCGCAAACAGAAGGGCGAGGGCGGGCAGCAGGAAATCTGGACGCTCGACCACGCGACGCTCGAATACCGGCCCGCGCAAAAAGTTAAACTGCCCGCGCTCGACGCCGCCAAAAACATCGAGGACACGCGCGAGCGCATCAAGACTCTGGTGTGGGGCAAAGACCGCGCGGGGCAGTTCCTCTGGAAGACGATGTCGAAGACGCTCGTCTACGCCGCGAACCGCATTCCGGAAATCGCCGACACGGTCGTCGAAGTTGACCGCGCGATGCGCTGGGGCTTCAGTTGGGACATGGGCGTCTTTGAAGTGTGGGACGCCATCGGCGTCGAGCGTTCGGTCGCGCGCCTCAAAGAGGAGGGCCGCGCCGTCCCCGCGAACGTCGAGGCGATGCTCGCCTCGGGCGCGAAGAGTTTCTACAAGACCGAAGGGGGCGAGGAGCTTTACTTCGACTTCGCGTCGGGCAAGTACGTTTCGGTCGTGAACCCGCCGGGCATGGTCGTCTTGAAGTCCGAGAAGGAGCGCGGGCGTCTGATTAAGAAGAACGCGGGGGCGTCGCTCATAGACATCGGCGACGGCGTCGCGTGCCTCGAATTCCACTCGAAGATGAACTCCGTCGGCATCGACACGCTTCAGATGTTGAAGTTTGCGCTCGCCGAAGTGGAGAAGAATTTCGAGGGCTTGGTCATCGGAAACGAGGGGCAGAACTTCTCGGTCGGCGCGAACCTGATGCTGGTGCTTTTGGGCGCGCAGGAAGAGGACTGGGACGAGCTGGACTTAGGCATCCGCGCTTTCCAGAACGCGACGATGAGTCTGCGTTACTCGGCGAAGCCGGTCGTCGTCGCGCCGTTCGGGATGACGTTCGGCGGCGGCTGCGAGATGACTCTCCACTCCGACCGCGCGCGCGCGGCCGCCGAGACTTACATCGGGCTGGTCGAGGTCGGCGTCGGACTCATCCCGGCGGGCTGCGGGACGAAAGAGATGCTCGTGCGCGCGCTCGACTCGATACCTCCGGGCGCGTCGGACGCCGACCCGTTCCCGTTTGTTAAGCGCGCGTTTGAAACCATCGCGATGGCGAAGGTGGCGACCTCGGCGGCGGAGGCGCGCGACTTCGGCTTCCTGCGCGAGGAGGACACGGTCTCGATGAACCGCCAGCGTCTCATCGCCGACGCCAAACAGGAAGTGCTCGCGCTCGCCGCCTCGGGCTACGTGCGGCCGCAGCCGCGCACGGACATCCTCGCGCTCGGCCAGCCCGCGCTCTCGACGCTCAAGCTCGGCGTCCACCAGTTGAAGCGCGGCGGCTTCATCTCCGACTACGACGCGACCATCGGCGAGCGACTCGCGCGCATCCTCACGGGCGGCGACCTCAATCACCAGACGCGCGTCTCCGAGCAGTACCTTTTAGACCTTGAGCGCGAGGCGTTTCTCTCTCTCTGCGGCGAGCGCAAGACGCAGGAGCGCATCGCGCACATGCTGAAGACGGGCAAGCCGCTGCGCAACTGATGCGCAACTGACGCGCCACTGAGGCGGCCCGGCGAAGTGCGATGCTGACGGAAGTTTGACGCCGACGAAACCTCGCTTCGGATTTACTTGTAACAGTCGAGGTGCGTTAATGAATGAGACTACTCAGAACGGCGACTTGACGACGTTGGCCGGTGAGCTGGAAGCGGTCGGCCGCGACGCGCGCACGCTCTTCGGCGGTCTTTCGGCCGAGCAAATCAACTGGCAGCCTTCGCCCGACGCTTGGAGCGTCGGCCAGTGTTTCGAGCATCTCGTCAAGACGAACGAGCGTTTCTGTTCGCTGCTCGAAGAGATAGGCCGGGGCGAGCGCAAAAGTGGCGCGTGGGAACGTCTCTCGCCGCTGTCGGGCTTCTTCGGCAAGATGGTCTTGAAGGCGGTCGGGCCTGAGTCGCCCCGCAAGTTCAAAGCCCCGCGCAACCTCCAGCCTTCGGCGAGCGACGTTTCGGAGCGCGTCATCGAACAGTTCGCCGAGCACCAGCAGAGATTCGCCGGACTGATGAGGGCGGCGGGCAAGTTTGACGCGACGAAGGTGAAGGTCACGTCGCCGGTGGCGAGCTTCGTCACCTACAATCTGCTCGACGCATGCCGCATCGCGGTCGCGCACGAGCGACGGCACTTCGAGCAGGCGCGCAGGGTCACGGAGGCGGAAGGCTTCCCGCGCGCCACGGTCGCGGCGGTCTGAATTTTTCATCAAAGGGTTTAAGGCTGAAAGCTAACGGCTAATAGCTCACAGCCTCACGGAGTGACAATGAGAGACGCAGTAATCGTTTCCGCCGTGCGCACGGCGGTCGGCAAAGCACCGAAGGGGACTCTGCGGGACACGCGCCCCGACGAGATGGGCGCGGCCGTCATTAAAGAGGCCGTCAAGCGCGCCGAGGGTGTGAGTCTTGAAGAGATTGAAGACGTGGTGATGGGCTGCGCGATGCCGGAGGCCGAGCAGGGGATGAACGTCGCGCGCGCGGCCGCGATTCGCGCGGGCCTGCCGGTCGAAACGAGCGCGATGACGATTAACCGCTTCTGCTCGTCGGGCCTTCAGTCAATCGCGATTGCCGCCGACCGCATCCGCGCGGGCGGCGCGGACGTGGTGCTGGCGGGCGGGCTTGAGACGATGTCGCTCATCCCGATGGGCGGCCACATCATCCGGCCGAACCCGTACCTCGTCGAGCACTACCCGGACTTCTACCTCAACATGGGACTCGCGACCGAGAACGTCGCGCGCAAGTACGAGGTTTCGCGCGAGGAGCAGGACGCCTTCGCGCTGCGCTCGCACCAGCGCGCGGCGGCCGCGCAGGACGCCGGGAAGTTCGACGACGAGATTGTGCCGCTCACCGTCCGCTTCGAGGAGTTGGACGCGCGCGGCAAGAAGACGACGCGCGAAGTCACGTTCGATAAGGACGAGGGCGTGCGCCGCGACACGTCCGAAGAGGGCTTGGCGAAACTCAAGCCCGCGTTCCACGTCAAAGGCACAATCACGGCGGGCAACGCCTCGCAGATGTCGGACGGCGCGGCGGCCGTCGTCATCATGTCGGACGAGCGCGCGCGCGCGTTGAAGTTGAAACCTCTGGCGCGCTTCGTCGCCTACGCGACGGCCGGATGCCCGCCCGAGGAGATGGGCATCGGCCCCGTCCACGCCATCCCGAAGGCGCTCAAGCTCGCGGGCCTCACCATCGACCAGATCGACGTCATCGAGCTAAACGAAGCCTTCGCCGCCCAAAGTCTGGCGGTCATCCGACAGCTCGAACTCGACCCCGAGAAGGTGAACATCAACGGCGGCGCAATCGCCCTCGGACACCCCTTAGGCTGCACGGGCGCGAAACTGACGGCGACGGCCTTGCGCGAACTCGAACGTCGCGGCGCTCGCTACGCGATGGTCACGATGTGCGTCGGCGGCGGCATGGGCGCGGCCGGAATCTTCGAACGCCTTTAAGCTGTCAGCACCCAGCTTTCAGCTTTCAGCCGGACGGGGCTAATCATTTTCGGGTTAACAAACTTTGACATTATTTGGGTTGGCTGAAAGCTGAGTGCCGAAAGCTGACCGCTCGTTTGCGACTGAAAGGAGCAAAGTATGAGTGCC
>DASUNL010000618.1:0-11521 GCA_036277175.1 Pyrinomonadaceae bacterium
ATGAACTATTTCAACTACTACACGGAGATTGAAGACACCTTCATCCGCCGTCGCGGCAAACACCTCCTACTGAGTCCGATGGACTGGGCCTTAATCGAGAGCTGGAAAAGCACGGGCGTCCCCCTCCACGTCGCCCTGCGCGGCATCGAGCGCGCCTTCGACTCGCACGACGCGCGCCCGCGACGGCGCACCGTCAAGTCCCTGATGTACTGTCAGGAGGAGGTCGAGGCGCAGTACGCGGAGTGGCTCGGGGGGCAGCGCGGCGCGGCCGGTGAGGCGGCGGAAGCGGCCGCGTCGAACGGCGGCGGCGAAGCGCGAGGCGAAGAGTCGACGCCCGCGACGCCCGCGCTACCTTTCCCGCGCGAGGTCATCGCGGGCCACTTGTCGGCGGGCCGCGCGGAGGTCGAGCGCGCGAGCGCGGACGCGGGCGGCGAATTGCGTGAGGCTTTGGCGCGGGCCTCGGCGCGTCTCGAAGAACTCGAACGCGACTTCGCGTCGAGCGCGCGCCCCGACGCCGAGCGTCTGGAGGACGCGCTGACCGGACTCGAACAGATGCTCGACCGCGCGGCGCGCGCGACCGTCTCGCCCGAGCGTCTGGAGGCCGCGCGCGCGTCGGCCGAAGAGCAGTTGCGCGCCTACCGCACGCGGATGGAGCGCGTCACCTACGAGCAGACTTTAGACAACCTCGTAGCCAAGCAGTTGCGCGAGGAGTTCCGTGTCCCGCGCCTGAGTTTGTTCTACCTCTGAAGCAGAAAAATCCCCCAACGGGTTAAGGAGAAAACTAACATGGCAAACATGACGATTAAGCGCGTCGGGGTTCTCTCGCTCGCGAAAATCATGGGCATCATCATGGCCGGAATCGGCGTGATCATCGGCATCTTCTACGGCCTGTTCATCATGATCTTCGCGTCGGCGATGTCCGGGATGGGCGGGCGCGGGAGCGCGGCCGGGGCCGGCGTCGGCATCATCGGCGGCCTCGTCGCGATGATCATGATCCCGATCTTCTACGGCATCATCGGCTTCATCGTCGGCCTCCTCTACGGCCTCATCTACAACGTCGCCTCGGGCGTCGTCGGCGGCATCGAGTTCGACCTCGAAGAGACGAACCCGAGCTTCACCTCGCCCCCGCCGCCCTCGCAGCCGTGGACGCAGCCGCCCTACTCTTCGGGCCAGCAGCAGCCTTACTAAAACGCGAAACGAACCTTCGGCCCTCCGCGCCTGCTTCGTGTCTCTCGCGCTACCGGACTGAGTAACGCGAAGAACTCAAAGCATGCGCGGAGGGCCGAGGAGCGTCGCCCTTGAGCGACCGGGACAAACAGACGATGGGGAACTCTCAGACGCGGGACGCGGGCGGCGATGACGCAGGAGAGGGCTTGCGCGAGGGAGACTGGGCGGAGGTCGAGGTCGAGCGCATCCTGCCCGGCGGCCTCGGCCTCGCGCACGCAGGCGGCGAGACCATCCTCGTCGCGCTCTCCGCGCCCGGCGACCGCGCGCGCGTCCGCATACGCACGCGGCGCGGCAAGACGCTTTTCGCCGGGATAGAAGAACTGCTCGCGCCCGGCCCCGCGCGCGTCGAGCCGCCATGCCCCTACTTCGGTCGCTGCGGCGGCTGCGACTTCCAGCAACTCACCTACGCCGCGCAGCTCGAAGCCAAATCAGAAATCATCCGCGACTGTCTGCGCCGCGTGGCGCGCATCGAAGAGCCGCCGCGCGTCGAGGTCGTCGCGTCGCCCATAGAGTGGCGCTACCGCTCGCGCGCGCAGTGGCAGCACGACGCTCTGAAACGTCACCTCGGCTACTTCGAGCGCGGCACGCACGACGTGTGCGACGTGGTCGAGTGCCCCGTCGTCCTCCCTCCGCTCCAAGGGAGGCTCACGCGCCTGCGCGGACTGATGAGCGAGGGCGAGCTGCCCGAGGGCGCGCGCGAGTTCGAGGCGGTCACGGGCGACGGCGGCGAGGTCTCGCTCGCGCCGCCGCTCGACGACGCGGACGCCGCCGAGCAGGAGTTGACCGTCGGCGGCGAGCGTTACCGCTTCGACGCCTCATGCTTCTTCCAGATTAATCACGCGCTCCTCGGCCCGCTCATCGAAGAGGCGACGCGCGACGCCACGGGCGACGCGGCGCTCGACCTCTACTGCGGCGTCGGGCTCTTCACGCTCCCGCTCGCGCGCCGCTTCCGCGAAGTGACGGGCGTCGAGGGCAGCCGCGCGGCCGCACGCTTCGCGCGACGCAACCTCGCGGGCGCGGGACTCGTGAACGCGCGAGTCGAAACGTCGGGCGTCGGCGCGTGGCTCGCGTCGCGCGCCGCGCGGCTCGTCCCCCTCGACTTCGTCCTCCTCGACCCGCCGCGCGCCGGGGCGGAGAAGCCCGTCATCGAAGTCTTGACGAAACTCCGGCCGCGCTCAATCTCCTACGTCTCCTGCGACCCGGCGACGCTCGCGCGCGACCTCCGCGCGCTCATCGCCGCCGGCTACGCCCTCGACACAGTCCGCGCCTTCGACCTCTTCCCCCAAACCCACCACGTCGAAACCGTCGCGCGCCTGAGCCTCTGAGCGCGTCCAGTGGCTAGCCTTTGGCGTCGGCGCAATCAGAGCTTGTCGAGCACGCTCGCAAATTTCTTCGTCACCAAATCGAACCCCGTGGCGGTGGGGTGCATTTCATTGGCCCAGTGCTTTTTGTACGTGGCGTCGTGCTTCAACGTGTCGCGCAGGTCGAGGTAATGCACGTGCGCGAACTCGGGGCGCGCACTCACGGACGCGAGCATCGCGTTGAAGCGGTCGATGAGTTGCGCAATCACCGTCGTGTTCTTAACAAGGTCGTCGTGCCCCTTCCTCTGGAAGGCGGGCTTCAGCCACGGCCCCGGCAGTTTCCACCAGCCTCCGATAAAGCCTCGGCCGTCGGGGACGGGGTAGTCGTAGCCGTGCGTGACGATGGGAATCGGCCGCCCGAGGTAGGATTTGGAGATGGCTGTGAGGCCGCTGAGAATCCTCGCGTAGGCTTCCTTCAGGCGCACGTCGATGAGGCCGCGAACGACGTCCTCGTTTAAGGGCGGCAGCGTCGAGGTCGCGTGGTTGAGGAGCGTGACGAACTCGTCGCCGGCGATGTCGTTGCCGCCGCCCGACAGCAGAATGGCGCGCGGCACTTTGGCGTCGCGCAGTAACTTCTCAAGACGTCGCGCGAACTCCTCGAATTGACCTTTGGAGTGCGCCATGTCCTCGACGTTGTCGCCCTTGTGGGCCACGGACTCGACGTCGTAGAGGTGATCGTCTTCGAGCAGCCGAAGCACGTCCTGCATCGGATAGTCGAACCACGAATCGCCCTCGGCTATCAGCACGCCGACGGACTTGCTCGCGCCGAACAAGGCCAGCGCCTTCGCCGGGAGTCGCGCGGGCGCGTCGAGTCCGAGGCGGCGCACGGGCAGCTTCTTCTCCACGGCCGCGCGCTTGCGACGCTGTCTCGCGCGGAAGACTATCACCTCTTCCGCCGCGCTCCGCCCACTAGCCATCGCGGCGCGAAGGTTGACCTCCGTGCGCGCCGAACCACGTTTTGATGAAGCCCTCTTTTTCGTCGCCAAGTCTCCACCTCCTGCCAACCAAATTATTTATCGACCGCGCTCTTAAACTCGCTCTATTGGAATAACAACTGGCGGCCCGTGGCGAGGTCGAAAATCATGTCGCGGTCTCTGGGGCGTTGGACGTGCTGGAAACGCTTGAGGCGCGCTTCGTCCTGCACGCGGTCGACGCCGATGCGGAAGCCGGGGACGGTGCCTTCGGCGATGAGCCAGACCTCCCTGTCCCAGCCGAGAAAGAGGCCGTTGCGCGCGGGGAAGTCGCCCTGCCGGACGGCGACCGTGATGTGGTCGGGCGTGTAGACGAAGAGGTAGTCTTCGCCGAGCTGCTCAAGGAGCGAGCCGAGGAGGATGGCCTTGTTGCTGCAATCCGACTCGCCCGTCATCAAGACCTCGTTCGGCCTCTTCAACAGCTCGAAGCTGTAGGTGGCCTCGCGCAGGTCATAGATGATTTCGCGCGAGACGAAATCGAGGACGCGCTGCACGCGCGCCTCGCGCGCGCCCGACGACTCGGCCGGGATGTCGCGCGTCAGCTCGTCGACGAGGCGGCCGAGCGAAGTCTCTTTAGGCCGCGCGACGAACGCGCCGTGGTTGGCGAAGACGACGGGCAGCCCCGCACGGCTCTGCCCCGTCCGCGCGGTCATCCGCCCGCCGAAGATACTCTTGTTCTCAAGAAAGTCGCTCAGCTCGCGCATGTCGAGCGTGTAGGTCGCCTGCCCGAAATGAAACTTGAGGACAGTCGCCGGGTCGAACTTGACGTTGTCGACCGGCATCTTGAAGAAAAAGTGCTTGTCCGCCGACTGGCCGACCGAGTACTTGCCGAGGCGTAGACGGCCCGCGCCGTCGTCTTGCGCCAGCACGACGCGCTTCGGGTCGGCGACGAAGCGCGCGAGCATCGCCTCGAACGGCTCGCCCGTCTGGTCGGGCGCGGGGGCAGAGAAGTAGACCTCTCGGTCGGGCAGTTGCAGCAACTCCAGACGCACGGGGCCGAGCACCTGCTCGGCCACCCTCTCGCCCGCGAAGCCGGGCTGCGCGAGATAGGTGAGAAGCGTGTCGCGCGTGCGCTCGTCGAGGCTGGGCGGGGCGGACTTCTTATCGAGCGCCGCCAGCATGCCGCTGCGCGCGCCCGTGCCGGTGCGCCACTTGTAGACGGCCAACCCCGCGCCGCCGAGCGCGACCACGAGGATGATTGCCAGTACCGGCTTCCACGCGCTCGAACCCGTCGACATGTCGTGGCCGAGGGTGAGGACGGGAAAGTCGGGTCGCGCCGATTCGGGCGCGCGCTCTTCGGGGACGCCGCCGTCGGGCGGCGCGCCGCAACGCTCGCAGACTTCGGCGCTCGACCGATAGACGAGGCCGCAGCGGGGGCATGTCGTGTTGCTCATTAATTTCTCCGGTGGGATAGGGGTTCGCTTGAGTGTGGGACGTTCAGATTCAGTTGACGGGAGACGGCGCGCACGCATCGGGAAAGGACTCTCTCGGGCGCGACCCTACGCAATATATATCCCGAAAAAAGGCACGTCAACTTCAGTCGACTTCAATCAATTTTCGACGCGCCGTCCGTTCCTAAGTCGCCGCGCCTTCGTCACGCGGGGGCGGCCCGCGAACGATGGTCAACCTGACGCCGGGCCTGAATGTTTGTCAGGCCATCGCGGAACTAATAAACTAGCATCACATGCTTCAGCTCGAACGTGAGTCGTCAAAGTCTCTTCCCACAATGAAAGGGATCGTCAATGCTTCGTAAGCCACTCGTTGTTTCTCTGTTCCTGCTTCTCTTCGCGTCGCACGCGGCCGCGCAGAAACGCTGCTTCACGCCGGAGGCGCGCGCCACGGCCGAGCGTTCGGCGAAGGTCTGGCAAGAGCCTGACCCCGGCTACGACCCCGTCCTCGGCTACAACCCGGAGCGCGGCCCGCGCCTCGGCGCGCCCGAAGTCGGCGCGGACGGACTCGCCAAGCCTTTCAGGTGCGCGGCCAACAAAGACAACAATCCGGGCGCGGGCACGACCCCGAAATTCCACTGCTCGGTCGAGGGAGTCGTCGAAGAGGACGGCGACCTCATCCGCTACAAAATCAAACCCCACTTCAAAGGGCAGGCGCGCGACCGTCGCAACGGCGAAATCTACGGCGAGTTCCTTTCCTCGCGCTTCTCGCGCGCGCTCGGCTTCTTCGCCGACGACTCGTGGGTGGCCGACGTCACCTGCCCCGACTGCGAGAAGAGCCTGACGAGAAGTTTTCAGGGCGCGCCCTTCAACCCGTTCCAACCGGCCGCAGGCATCGAGCTGGCCTTGGGCAAAGGTCTCGACGCGAACTGCAACAACAAGGACGCGGCGGGGATAGCCGACGCGCTCGGCAAGCTCGTCGCGGACGGCGCGCCGCGCGCGGAGATTGACGCCTTCAAGCTCTGGCTCGCCTTCATCGACCACGGCGACACGAAGACAGACAACCAGAAGTACGCCTGCGTGAAGTGGACGAAGAGCGGCGACAACGCGCTCACTTGCGAGCAGGCGGTCTACTACGTCAGCGACATGGGCTCGACCTTCGGCCACTCAAGCTCCAGCGAAAAGAAGGCGACGCTCAGCGGTTGGAGGGGCAAAGACCCGATTAAGGTGAGCGGCGGGCGCTGCACCACGACCGCCAAGAGCGTGGGCGACGCAAGCGTCAGCGAGGCGGGCCGCCAGCTCCTCGCCGACGGACTCCAACGCCTGCTCGAAGCCGAGAAGTCGAGCGGCCTCATCACGCGCATCTTCCGCGCCTCGCGCAATCACGAGCGCGACCAGCCGGCCGAGGATTGGACGGCCGAGTTCGTGCGCAAGGCCAACACCATCATCAACGCGCGCTGCGGCGGCTGAGAAGCGCCGACGCGACTCGAATTCACAAAGACCGCGCGCGGCCATCGCTACAGACCGCGCGCGGCGCTCGCGAGTTTTTTTTCGGCCCGCCTTCGTGATGAAACCGAGAACGGTCAAGGCCACGAGGTACGTCACACCCTTGCGCGAGGGCGGGTCTCTGCCCGCCGTCGTCGAGGCGGACGACGACGGACTCTACGTCCTGAAGTTTCGCGGGGCGGGGCAGGGGCCGAAGGCCCTCATCGCCGAGCTGGTCGCGGGCGAACTGGCACGCGCGCTCAGTCTGCCCGTCCCCGAAATCGTCTTCGTCACACTCGACGCGGCGCTCGCGCGCACCGAGCCCGACCCCGAGATACAGGACTTGATACGCGCGAGCGCCGGACTCAACCTCGCGCTCGACTACCTGCCCGGCTCGATTACGTTCGACCCCGTCGTTGATAAAGTCGAAGCGACGTTGGCCTCGCGCGTCGTCTGGTTCGACGCCCTCGTCACCAACATCGACCGCACGCCGCGCAACACCAACCTCCTCGTCTGGCACAAGCGCCCGTGGCTCATCGACCACGGCGCGTCGCTCTACTTCCACCACTCATGGGCCAACTACCTTGAGCGCAGCCGCTCGCCCTTCGCGCAGATTAAAGAGCACGTCCTGCTCCCTTGGGCCGACGCCATCGAAGAGGCCGACGCCGCGCTCGCGCCGCTCGTCACGCCTGAGTTGGTCGGAGAGCTTCTTGAGTTGATACCCGACGAGTGGCTCGCGGCCGACTCAAACTTCGCCGACCCGGCGGCGGCGCGCGCGGCCTACGCCGAGTACATGCGCGAGCGTCTGCGGCCGCCGCGAGATTTCGTGAAGGAGGCGGCCGATGCCCGAGCTTTGTCCGTTTGACTACGCCGTCATCCGCGTCGTCCCGCGCGTCGAGCGCGAGGAGTTCATCAACGCGGGCGTCATCGTCTCGTGCCCGTCGAAGAATTATCTGAAGGCGCGCGTCGAGCTAGACGAACGTCGCCTCGCCGCGCTCGACCCGGCGCTCGACCCCGAAGAGGTGCGCGAACGTCTCTCTACCTTCCCCGCCATCTGCGAGGGGGGCGCGCAGGCCGGCCCCATCGGCCTGCTCCCGCAGCGCGCGCGCTTCCACTGGCTCGTCGCGCCGCGCAGCACAATCATCCAGACCTCTCCCGTCCACACCGGCCTCTGCGCCGACGGCGACGAGATGCTCGAACGCCTCCTCGACGCGATGGTGCGCCGGCCCGCGCCCGACTCCGAATAGACACGGCCTGAGAGACTTCATCGCAGAGACCGCGCGCGGTGAAAAACGTTGACCGCGCCGACCCGCGCGGCGTATGCTCCGAGACGCCCACCCTGTTAATAAACTTCGAGTCGAAACGAAAGCCCGGCCGCACGCCAACCCTCGGCCGGGCCACGCTCATAAAAGATGCGCGCGCAGCGAGGACGTCTGACGCTCGAACTCTGCCCGCTCGCGATGCTAGCGGCCGCCTTCGCCGCCGGAGTCGCGTGCGGCCGCGCGCCCGCGCCGACGACGGCGTGGCTCGTCTCGGCCGCGCTCGTCTCGACGGCCGCGCTCGTCATCACGCTCACGCGCGCGCGGGAGGCGTTCGCGACGACGCTCGTCGTCCTCGCGTTTCTGTTGACGGGAGCGACGCTTTCGTCCGTCGAAGCCGGAAGGCGTGACGCGCGCGGCCTGAAGAGTTTTTACGAGCGCGGCTTGATTGAGTCGGGCGACCCCGTCGAGTTGACGGGCGTCTTGGAGCGCGCGCCGGAGGAAGCGCCCGACGGCCTCGTCTTTACGTTGCGCGTCGAGCGCGTGCTGTACAGGTCGGAAGAACATTCGGCGACGGGGCGCGTCGAGTTGTTCGCCGAGGCGCGCGAGCCGCGTGCGCGTGCGGCCTACGCGGCGCTCGAACTCAGGCGCGGCGCGCGCGTGCGCGTCCTCGCGCGTCCCCGTCGTGAAGAGACCTTTCGCAACCCCGGCGTCGCGTCCTACGTCGAGTATCTCGAACAGCGCGAGCTGGACGCGCGCGCGAGCGTCAAAAGCCACCTGCTCGTCGAACGACTCGACGACGAGTCGGTCTTTCTCCCGCTCGCTTGGCTCAACGACTGGCGCGTCGCGCTCGCGCGCTACTTCGCGCGGACGTTCTCGCGCGCGACGGCCGGAGTCGTTAATGCCTCGATGCTCGGCGACCGCCACGGCCTGACGCGCGAAGTGGCCGAGAGGTTTCGCGCGGGCGGCACGTTCCACGTGCTCGTCATCAGCGGCTTGCACGTCACGTTCGTCGGGTGGCTGGCCTTCTCGCTCGCGCGCCGCGCGACGCGGCGGAGGCTCTGGCAGTGGGCGACGTCGGCCGCGTGCGTGTGGGCTTACGCGCTGGCCGTCGGCGCGGAGAGCGCGGTCGTGCGGGCCGCCTTGATGTTCACGGCCGCCTCGCTCGCGCCCGCTCTGGGCCGTCGCGCGGGCACGGCCAACGCGCTCGGCGGCGCGGCGCTCGCGCTTCTTATCTGGCGTCCGCGCGCGCTCTTCGACCCCTCGTTCCAACTCACGTTCCTCTCCGTCGTCTCAATCGTCGCGCTCGCGTGGCCGCTCGTCGCGCGGCTCAAAGAGGTCGGCGAGTGGCGTCCGACGCGCGCCACCCCTTACCCGCCCGCGTGCCCGCAATGGTTTCGCGTGCTCGGCGAAACTCTCTTCTGGAGGGAGCGACGCTGGCGCGAAGAGCTTGCGCGCTCGACGCACAGCTACGCGCTTTACAAGACGAGCTGGGCGGCGCGGCTCGAACGTTTTGGCTTGCAGAGACTCGCGCGCTACGCAACGGTCGTCGCTGTCGTCTCGGCGGGCGTGCAGTTGGGCATGCTCCCGCTCCTCGTCCTCTACTTCCACCGCGTCTCGTTCGCCGCGCTCGCGCTCAACATCATGGTGGGCGCGCTGATGTGCGTGTTGTCGTTCGCGGCGCTCGCCGCCTTCGCCGCTTCAACCGTTGGACTGACGACGCTCGAAAGCGCGCTCGTGTGGCTCTGCGAGACGGCGACGCGACTGATGGCCGACGGCGTCGAGCCGTTCGAGCGTCTGAGCATTGCGGGCGTGCGCCCGGCCGAGTACGCGGGCGCGGGCGCAGTCGTCTACGCGCTCTACTTCGTACCGCTCGCCGCGCTCGCCTTCGCGCTCCTGCGCTGGACGCCGCTCGCGAACGTGACCGACGCAAGCTCGTCTGTAAGTTCGTCGCGGCCGCGTGCGCTCACGCTCACGACGCTTGCCAGCGCGTCGCTCATCCTCATCATCGTCGCGCACCCTTTGAGCGCGGGGCGCGCGGGTGGGCGTCTGCGCGTTGATTTTCTCGACGTGGGGCAGGGCGACGCGGCGCTCGTCACGATGCCCGACGGCGCGACGCTTCTGGTTGACGGCGGAGGCTTGGTGAACTTCGCGGGAGCACGCGCGGCGGGCGACGCGGAGGGCGTCGAGACGTTTGAGCGCGACGCGCAAGGGGTCGGCGAGCGCGTCGTCTCCGAGTACCTTTGGTGGCGCGGACTCGCGTCGGTCGATTACGTCGCGGCCACGCACGCCGACGCCGACCACGTGCAGGGGCTCGCGGACGTTTTGCGAAACTTCCGCGTGCGCGCCCTGCTTGCGGCGCGCGCGCCGGAGGGCGAAGCGGAGTTTGCGCGCGTCGCCGAAGAGGCGCGGAGGCGCGGCGTGCCCGTCTACCTCGTCGGGCGCGGAGACCGCCTGAGCTTCGGCGAGGCGACGGCCGAAGTGCTCTGGCCGCCGCGCTCGCCCCATCCTCGCGGCGTCCGCACGCGCAACGACGACTCGCTCGTCCTCCGCCTGAGCTTCGGCGAAAGGTGTTTTCTGCTGACGGGCGACATCGAGCGCGCGGCCGAAGCGGCGCTCGTCGCGTCGGGCGCTTCCTTGCGCTGCGACGTGTTGAAGGCGGCGCACCACGGGAGCCGCACGTCTTCGTCCGAGGCGTTCGTCGCGGCCGCGCGCCCGCGCTTCGTCATCGTCTCCGCCGCGAAGGACTCGCCCTACGGACACCCGCACGCGGAGGTCGTCGCGCGCTGGCGCTCGTCAGGCGCGGAAATCATCTCGACGGCCGAGCGCGGCATGGTCACGGTGACGACCGACGGGCGCGACCTGCGCGTCGAGACTTTCGTCAAAGAGTGACGGCGCGACGCGAGCGATTCGTGCGGCGCGAGGGAAGCGCCGCGTTGAAACGCGCGGGCCGAGCGTTTATATTCGGGCGAGCGAGACGCGAAGAGACGCGACCGGAGAAGGGAAGGATTGATTGATGAGCGAAGGCGAGCAGGAGCAGCAGGAGCGGCAAGACACCTCGCCGCTTTTCGACCGGCGGCCGTGGGGCACTTTCACCGTGCTCGACGAGGGCGCGGGCTACAAGGTCAAGCGCATCGAGGTGCTGCCCGGCAAGCGCCTGAGCTACCAACGCCACGCGCGCCGCGCCGAACACTGGATGGTCGTCGCGGGCGCGGGAAAGGTCACGCTCGACGGCGAGGATGTCGTCGTGCGAACGGGCGAGGTCGTCGACGTGGCCGTCGGCACGGCGCACCGCATCGAGAACCCCGGCGCTGAGACGCTCGTCTTCATCGAAATCCAGCGCGGCGACTACCTCGGCGAGGACGACATCACGCGCCTCGAAGACGACTTCGGCCGCGCCAAGTGAAAGAGGTCAGAGGTCAGAGGCCAGAGGCCACTGAAACAAGCGCGACTCTGTCAACTTGCCTCCGACATTTGAAACAGCGCGTCTCTTAACTGTCCTTTGAACTCTTATTCATGACGCGAGCATGATGCGAAGGTCGCGGACGTTCGTCCCCGTCGGGCCGGTCACGAGCGCGTCGCCGAGCGCGTCAAAGAAGGTGTAAGCGTCGCTCGCGTCGAGAAAACGTCTCGCGTCGAGTCCCAACTCGTGCGCGCGCCGGACGGTCGTATCGTCGGCGAACGCGCCGGCCGCCGGGCTGTTGCCGTCCACGCCGTCCGTCCCCGCCGACAGCGCGACCATCCTTAAATTCCCGCCCTCCATCTCTAACGCGCAGCGCAGAGCCGTCTCGCTGTTGCGACCGCCCACGCCCGCGCCGCGCACGGGGCAC
>DASUNL010000619.1:0-5198 GCA_036277175.1 Pyrinomonadaceae bacterium
GAAGCTCGGGAGCGGCGGAATCCAATTCTCTTCGGGGTTCTCGCCCTCGGCCTTGGCTTCCTTCTCGGCCTCGCGCCGCCCCTCCTCCCAAGCATTCTGGATGGCCTCGTAGTCGAAGCCGTCGTGCGCGGTGAAGCGCGCGTCCTCGCCCGCCAGCACCGCGCGTTGCAGCTCGGGCGAGATGCGTTCGAGCGGAACCCAGACCTGAACCCTTCGCGGCGCGCGCCCCTCCTTGCGCGCTTCGCTGACGCGCGCCTCGATCATGCTCGTCGTCTCCGGGTTCTGCGTGCGCAGACGCGAGACGCGCGGGAACGTCACCGCCTCATAGACGACCCACACCGTAAAAAGCGCCAGCACGACCAGCGCGACCTTTTTGATAAGCCTCCACATGCCGCGCCGGATTATAACTTATTGTGCCGCGCAATCGCGTGCGGTACTGACTCGTGCTCGGTGTCGATTCGGAAGACCGAGCGCGCCGCGCGAATCGTGTTGCAGTGAATCTCGACCGTGTCATTGATGTCGGCGGCGTATCCGCCCGACATGACGGTCGCAACCGCCACGCCGCGCTCGCGGCACTCGCGCAAGACCGTCTCGTCGCGCTCGCGCAGGGCGGCGATGGAGAGTGAGAGGCGGCCGAGCTTGTCGCCCGCGAAGGGGTCTGCGCCGCCGAGGTAGAAGACGATGTCGGGCGCGTGCGCGAAGACGCGCGGGAGGTGGCGCGCGAGCGTTTCTAGATACTCTTCGTCCTCCGTCCCGTCGGCCAATTCAACGTCGAGCGACGAGCGCGTCTTAAAGAGCGGGTAGTTCTTCGCGCCGTGCATCGAGAAGGTGAAGACCGACTCGTCCGTCTCGAAGATGGCGGCCGTGCCGTTGCCCTGATGCACGTCGCAATCGACGACGGCCGCGCGCCCGACGAGGCGGTCGCGCTGAAGGACGCGAATCGCGACGGCCACGTCGTTGAGCACGCAGAAGCCTTCGCCGTGGTCTGGGAAGGCGTGGTGCGTGCCGCCCGCGAGGTTCGACGCGACGCCTTCGCCGAGAGCGGCGCGCGCGGCCGCGAGCGTCCCGCCCGTCGCGAGGAACGAGCGCCGCACGAGCGCCTTCGACCAAGGCAGTCCAAGTCGCCGAATCTCACGCTCGGTGAGCGCGCCCGCGCGCAGGCGCGTCACGTAGTCCTCGGTGTGAACTAGAAGCACGTCCTCGACCGCCGCCGCTTGCGGCTCGACGATGTCCGACGGCGCGAGCGTCCCCTCGGCGAGCAGACGGTCGCGCACCAACTCGAACTTGCGTATCGGGAAGACGTGGCCCTCGCCGATGTCGGCGTAGTAGCGCGGCGTGTAAGAGACGTGCATAAGAGAGCGTTCAGCTTTCAGCGTTCAGCAATCAGCTTTTTAGTCTAACCGGGACTCAGCGACCCTCCCAAGCGGAACGATGCTGGAAGTGAAAAAGCTGAAAGCTGAAAGCTGATTGCTGACTGCTCAGTATTGAATCAGGCTGCCCTCGCGTTTGGCGCGGCGGACGGCGCGCGTGAAGACCCAGAGGGAGAAGGGGAGGACGACGGCGAGGTAGACGAGGAGCGTGACGAGCGGCTCGCGCACTTCGGCGAGGCCGTGGCCCTGTATGAGGACGCGGCGGATGCCCTCGATGCCGTGCGTCGTCGGCAGAAGGTTGGAGATGAGTCCGAAGAAGCTTCCGGCGGTCTTCGACAAAAGCTCGGTCGGGAAGAAGACGCCGGAGAAGAGCGCCGAGCCTGTGCCGATGATGAGCGCGAGCGGGTCGCCGCGCTTAAAGACCATCGCGAAGCTCGCCGAGATGATGCCGATGGAGGCGAGCACGAGCGTCGTCACCAAGAGGAAGAGCATCGCGAGCAGGAAGTTCCCACGGAACTCGACGCCGAAGAGCGCCCAGCCGAAAAGCAGGTAGAGGAACGAGTGGAAGGTCGCGAGCACGAAGTCCCACGCGGAGGCGGCGACGATGAGGGTGGGAAGATTTATCGGTGTCATCAGAACGCCTTCGAGCGTGCCCTGCCGCTGCTCGGAGCGTATGGCCTCGGCGAGACTTGAGAAGCCGACCATGAAGTAGTTGAGGAAGGGAAGCGCCGTAATCCACGCGAGAAAAGGGTTGCGCCACTGCTCGTAGGGCGTGTGGAAGCCGGCGGCGAAAATCTGCGAGATGAAGAAGAGCGTCGTCGTCACGAAGAGGATGCTCAGGATGCGCAGCAAGAATTCGAGCCGGTAGCTGAACGCGAGCTGGAAGTCGCGCACGACGAAGGCCCACACGCGGGCCGGAAGCTGTAGCTCTCCACTCAAATCCGTCTCTCCATCGTCGAATAAACTTTCACGCCCTCTCCTTCGTCGCCGAGTCGCGCGCCGCCTCTTCGTCAGACGTTTCGCGCTCCGCGTCGTCGCCCGCTTCGTGTTCCGCGTCGTAGCGTTCGAGCACGTCGAGCAGAGTGCCGCGCCCCGACTCGCAGGAGACGACGCGCGCGCCCGCCGCTTGGAGCGCGCGCAGGGCGAGGTCGAGCCGCTCGTCGCCCAACTCGCGCGTGAAGCGCACCTCGGTTTCGTCGCCCGCCGACGCTTCGGCCCGAACGTCGGGCGCGAACTCGCGCAAGATGCGCGCGGCCTCGTCGGCGCTCGCGCCGCGCACGGTGAGTCGCACGCTCTCGCGCCTCCGGTGCTCGTCGCGCAGCGCGGCGGGCGTGCCGACGGCGCGGATGCGTCCGCCGCTGATGATGGCGACGCGCGCGCATAACTCTTCCACCTCGGCGAGGTTGTGCGAAGTGAGTAGGACGGTGGCGGGACGCTCGGCGCGGACGAGTTCGCCGATGCCGGCGCGCATGCGTGCGGCCGCGACGGGGTCGAGCGAGCGCGTCGGCTCGTCGAGAAGAAGCACGGGCGGCGAGTTGAGCATCGCGCGCGCGACGGCCATGCGCTGCTTGTTGCCCGTCGAGAGTTCGCCGAAGCGTCTGCGCGCCAAGTCCGTTAGCTCGAACTGCTCGAACAACTCCGCGATGCGCCGCCGCGCCGCGCGCGAAGACATCCCGTAGAGTCGCGCGAAGAACATCAGGTTCTGCTCGGCCGTCAGACGCCAGTAGAAGCTGCGCTCTTCTGCGCCCGCGAGTCCGACGCTCGCGCGCACGCGCTCCTCGTCGCGCACGCTGTCGAAGCCGAGCACGCTGACCGCGCCGCGCGTCGGCTGGACGAGCGTGGCGATGACTTTGGTGAGCGTCGTCTTGCCCGCGCCGTTGCGGCCGATGAGTCCGAAAATCTCGCCCTCGCGCACGTCGAAGGAAACGTCCGTCAAGGCCGTCACCTCGCCTACGTCCCGGCGGAAAAACCTCTTCACGCGCGCGAGCGGGACGGGGTAGGTCTTCGAGACGTTTTGAATCGAGATGGCGGCGCGTCGTTCCTCGTCCGCGCGCGGTCGCGTCGCGGTGCGCGCGTCCCGTTCGTGTCGCTGCGCGGCGTCTGTTTCGAGTGTGCGGGCCATTCGCGGTTAACGCTTGCGCTGTCGCGGGTCGAGGTATTCGCGCAGCCCGTCGCCGAGGAAGTTGAAGGCGAGGACGGTCAGGGCGATGGCCGCGCCGGGGAAGATGAGCGCGTGCGGGGCGTTGGCGAGCGTCGTGATGTCGCGCGCCTCTTCGAGCATCACGCCCCACGAAGGCGCGGGCGGCGGCACGCCCAAACCTAGAAACGAGAGCGACGCTTCCGAGAGCACCGCGCCCGCCATGCCGAGGCTCGCCTGCACGATCAAGGGTTGAATCGCGTTCGGCATGATGTGGACGAAGAGGATGCGCAGGTCGCCCGCGCCGAGCGCGCGCGCCGCCTGCACGAAGTCGTACTCGCGCACCTTGAGCACCTGGCCGCGGATGAGCCGCGCGTAGCCGACCCAGCCGATGATGCAGAGCGCGAGGATGAGCTTGTTGAGGCCCGCGCCGAGGAAGGCGACCATCGCGATGGCGAGCAGGAGTCCGGGGAAGGCGAGGAAGACGTTGAAGACGTAGCCGGAGACGATGCGGTCGACCCACCCGCCGTAGTATCCGGCGAGCGCGCCGATGAACGTCCCCGTGACGGCCGAAACGGCGACGACGACCAGCCCGACGCGCAACGAGATACGCGCCCCGTAGATGACGCGCGAGAAGATGTCGCGGCCCGTGGCGTCAGTCCCGAACCAGTGTTCTGCGGAAGGTGATAGGTAGCGAGCCGAAAGATTCGTCATCGCCACGTCGTGCGTCGCAATCTGGGACGCGAGCATCGCCGCACCGACGAGCAGCGCGATGAAGACGATGCCGAAAATCGCGAGACGGTTCACGACAGTCTGATGCGCGGGTCGAGACGCCGATAAAGCACGTCGGTCAGAGAGTTGGCGAGGATGTAGGTCACGCTGATGACGAGGACGCAGCCCTGCACGAGCCGGTAGTCGCGCTTCGCAATCCCTTCCTCGACGAGCAGCAGGCCCAAACCCGGCCAGTTAAAAATCTTCTCCGTGATAATCGCGCCCGCCAGAAGCACGCCGAGTTGGAGGCCGAGAATCGTGACGACCGGAATCAGCCCGTTCTTCAAAACGTGTTTGTAGATGACCGTGCGCTCGCTGAGTCCCTTCGCGCGCGCCGTCCTCACGTAGTCCTCGCCCAACTCTTCGATGACGGACGAGCGCACCATGCGCGTGAGTAGTGCGGAGAGAGCCGCGCCGAGCGTGACGGCAGGCAGGATGATGCTCGTCACGCCTTCGCTCCCCGACACGCGCACCCAGCCGAGCCAGACGGCGAAGACGTAGATGAGCAGCGGGCCGATGACGAAGCTCGGCAGGCTGATGCCGACGAGCGCGACGACCGAGAGCGCGTTGTCCAAGAGCTTCCCGCGATTCGTGCCCGCGACGACGCCGAGCGGGATGGCGATGGCGACGGCGACGAGGAGCGACGCGAGCGCAAGCTTTATCGTCGCCCCGTAACGCGACAGTATGAGGTCGCGGACGGGCCGCTCCTCGTTGCGGAACGAGCGCCCCATGTCGCCGCGCAGGATGCCGCGCCAGTATTCGACGTAGCGGTTCTCCATCCCGTGCCAGCGGAAGCGGCGCGCGCCCGCGTCGTCTTTCGAGAAGGTGAAGAAGAAGGCGGGGCGGTCGAGTCCGTGTTTCTGGCGGAACTGTTCGAGCTGCGCCGGAGAGGCTTGGTCGCCGAGGATGGCCGTCGCCGG
>DASUNL010000620.1:0-4881 GCA_036277175.1 Pyrinomonadaceae bacterium
GACCCCTACGACGCGCTCTACACGACGCCCGCGCAACTCCAACAGGCGGGCGTCCGCTTCGCCATCGCCACCGGCGACTACGGCGCGGAGGTGCGCGACCTCCCCTACATGGCCGGCATGGCCTCGTCTTTCGGGCTGCCGCGTGCCGAGGCACTGAAGTCCATCACGCTCTACCCGGCGCAGATCATGGGCGTCGCAGACCGCGTCGGCTCAATCGAGACGGGCAAGCTCGCCAACCTCGTCGTCACCGACGGCGACCTCCTCGACCCGCGCACCAACGTCCGCCACCTCTTCATCGAGGGGCGCGAGATTCCGCTCGTCAGCCGCCACACGATTCTCAACGACCAGTTCAAGGATCGTAAGGCGCGCTAAAGAAGGCGGAAGGTAAAAGGCAAAAGGAAGAGCAGAAAGGCAAAAGGTCGGAGGGCCGTCGAGGTCTCCGACCTTTTGCCTTTTTACTTTTACCTTTTGCCTTTTGCTTTGCCTTCCTTTAGGCCAGCGCGCGTATCTCGCGCAGCGTTCTCTCAATCTCTTCGGGGGTGTTTAGAAGACACGGGGCGAGGCGCGCGTAAGAGGTGGCGTAGGGCGTCGTCGTCGCGAGGATGCGACGTTTGAGCAGTCGGTCTGTAACTTCAAACGGCTTCATCCCCTCGACGTCGAAGCAGATGAGTCCGGCCGAGAGTTTGCTCCCGCGCGGCGTGTAGAGTTTGACGTGGCGCATCGCGGCGAGTCCTTCCTTGCACTGCTCGTTGAGCGTGTGGATGCGCGAGGCGACGCGCGCGCGGCCCATCCGCTTGTGAAACTCGAAGGCCGCCGGAAGCGCCCAGCGATGCTCGAACGAGTGGAAGCCGCCGGGCGAAACCCACGCGGCGCGCGTCTCTTCGCGCGGCCCTTCGTCGCCGCGCATCCACGCGCCGACGGGCGCGTCCGCGAACGCCGGGATGACGGGCCGCATGCTTCTCCAAGTCTCCGCGCGCGCCCACACCACGCCCGTCCCGCGCGGCCCGAACATCCACTTGTGCGTGCCCGCGACGAAGAAGTCGCAGCCCGTCTCGGCAAGCGTCTCGTCCTCGACGCCAAGCCCATGCACGCCGTCGACGACGAGCAGCACGCGGTCACGCTCGTCGCGCCCTCGATTCGCGCGCGCGAGTTCTTCGGCGATGCGACGCAAGGGGAGCTTTAACCCGCTGCTCGAATGAACCCACGTCACGCCGACGACGCGCGTGCGCGGCGTGAGGGCGCGGGCGATGCGCGCGACGATTTCGTCCTCGGAGATTGCGTCGAAGCGGTCGAAGAGCGCGACGCGGCGGACGGTCGCGCCCGCGCGCTCGGCGGCGAGGCGCGCCGACTCGTGATGCGAGTAGTGGTCGTGCGCGGTTGTCAGAATCTCTTGGCCCGCGGAGAGCGGAAGCCCCTGATAGACGAGCGCGAGTCCCATCGTCGTGCTGTCGGTGAGCGCGACCTCCTCCGCTCGCCCGCCCAAGTACTCGGCGGCGGCGGCTTGCGCTTCCTCCTCGTACTTTCTCGTGTTCGAGCCGACGTAGAAGAGCGGGTTCGCGTCCAACGCGCGGCGGTGGCGCTCGATGGCCTCGCGCACGGGACGCGGGTGCGACGCGAGGAAGAAGAGTCCGAGGTGTATGAGGTCGCCCGCCAAATCGAACTGCGAGCGCACCCAAGCCCAGTCGCCCGCGCCCGCTTGTCGCGCGGGCACGTCGGCGTCGGTCGCGTCGTCGTCGCGCGCGGTCGCTTCACCGTCGCGCGAGGCGAGCGCCGCGCCGCCCAAAGCCCCGGCTGCGACCGTCAGTCCGGCCCCCGTGAGGAACTTGCGGCGGTCGAGTGTCATCTCTTTTTCTCCTCCGGCGCGATTCTAGCCCAACGGCGCGACGGCGCGCGAGCGTCTCGCGCGCAACCTGCTCGCACGAGATTCACAAAGTAAACGCAACCAACCGGGGGCGCGAAAAGGTTTACCTTCTACGCGAACGAATCCGAAATCAGCCGGGAGTATGTCCGTAAGCACGACCGCAAGCGAGCCTCGCACGCCGTCCCGGCCGTCCGTAGTTGCATAAGAACCTTTAACCGAACGGAGAGAAAAAAGAGATGTTCAGAAATACCCGACTGGCGCGCGCGTTCGTTTTCGCCACGCTGCTCGCTTTCGCCGCCTCGCCCGCGCTCGCGCAAAACAGCACCACCTCGTCACAGTCTACGGCCGTGAGCGGCCAGAAGCTCAAGGTCAAGGGCATCGTCACGCGCCGCGACGCCGACACCTTCACCGTCCAGAATGACACGGGCGGCACGACGACCGTCGCCCTAACCGACGCGACGAGCGTCAAGACCAAGGGCGGCTTCTTCGGCGGCGGCACGCGCTACGGCGCGACGCAAATCCTGCGCGGCCTGCGCGTCGAGGTCGAGGGGCGCACAGACTCTTCCGGCCAACTCGTCGCCGAGAAGGTCAGGTTCGGCGACAAGGACTTGAGGGTCGCGCAGTCCATCGAGGCGCGCGTCGACCCGGTCGAGACGCGCGTCGGGACGGCCGAAAATAAGATTGATACCGTGGAGCAGAACGCGCAGCGTATGTCGGGGCAGTTGGACGAGCTGGCCGCCGTCTCGAACGCCGCGCGCGGCGGCGCGGTGGCCGCGATGGAGACGGCCGAGTCGGCCATACAGGGCGTCAACGCGACGAACGAGCGCATTTCCGCCTTGGACGACTTCACGCCGCAGCAGAGTCTCAACATCAACTTCAAGCACCGCTCGGCAGTGCTCACGCCCGAGGCGAAGCTCCAGTTGGACGAGTTGGCTAAAGTCGCCAACGCGACGAAGGGCTACATGATCGAGGTCTCGGGCTACGCCTTCGACTGGCGCAACAAGAACTCGAACCGTCGTCTCAGCCAGCAGCGCGCCGACGCCGTCGTCCGCTACTTGGCCGAGAACCAGCGCATCCCCTTGCGCCGCATCGTCAACCCGTTCGGCTACGGCTCGACCGCCGAGCCCATCGCCGACAACACGACGCGCGAGGGCCGCGCCGAGAACCGACGCGCCGAAGTCCGCCTGCTCGTCAATCGCGGCCTGACGGGCAGCGCGCCCGAGATGAACGAGAGCAAGATTTCGTCGGCGACGCCGTAAGCTGGGGGGAAAACGGCGCAAGGCGAACGTCATAGAGACGCAATAAAACCGCAACCTAAAGGAGCGCTCGCGTCTGTAGGATACTTGCTCAGGGACAATCCTTCTGGGACTGAGTGAAACTTTCAGGCAGGCCACGCAGATTCAAGGTGGCCGACGGGCGGCGGGCCATGGGGGGGCACGCCGCCCATCTTTTTTGCCTCAGAGGCCGTGAATCGTAAATCGTAAATCGAAGAAGTAGAGCGAAGCCCGCCTTGAGTCTGAAAACTCAACGCGGGTTTTCTCTTAACCTCTATTCACGATTGACGATTCACGATTCACGTTTAATCCGGCACGATGAGCTTTTCGGGCCGTAGCATCGCCGCGCGGCCGCGATGCTGCCAGCAGCGCCCCGTCCCGCGCACGCGCCGCGAGCAGGGCGTGCCCTTCTGCGTGCGCGCGCCGCAGATGGAAACGACCTCTTCAGGGTCGGTCGGCCTCTCGCGCTCCGTCCCGTCCGGGCCGTAAGCCTGCCCGCCCGGCTTCGACGCCAAGTCAGTCGCGCCCTCCGCTTCCGTAGAATCCCGCGCTTCACTCGCGCCGCCCGCAGTCGTCGTTACGCCGTCCGCGAACATCGTCACGGCGTCCGAACTTTGCGCGCGCTCAAGGACGAGCGGCGCTTGCGGCGCACGCCCCGCGCGGCCGAGCGCGAAGCCTAGGCCGACGAGCGACGCGCACAGAAGGAGCGTGCGCGCGAGCCTCCCCCGCCGGAAGCGACGCTCGCACGCCGCGCAGAAACGTCGGCTCGTCCAAGGCCGCCAACGCGCACGCTCGACGCGCACGCCGCAGTCGGCGCAGAAGTTCGGTCTGTACATGGGTCGCCGTCCTCCCTGACTTTGTGAGGGACGCTTGCGGGGTGGGCTGCGCCGTCCGTCCGGAGTTGTGTAGGGTGGAAGACTCTTGAAGTCGAATTATACGCCCCGCGCCCGGCCCGCGCGCAAAGACTTTTTCGCCTCACGTCGGGTCAGCAACGCTCTCATCAAACGCCGACGCTCAATAAGCCCCCGTGTTTCACGCGCAACGCGACGTTGCACGGGCGGTACGCGCGTGTTATAGTCTTCGTCGCTCCCGAAGAAAGGACGCGCGCCGCCGGAGGGAATCCCCCGCGCGCCGCGCGCGTCGCCCCGCGCCCGATGCGCCTGAAGCTCTATTGCAACCGCTACGCGCACTTCAAGGACGCGCTCGTCTGTTCGGTGAGTTGCGTCTACCGCACGCGCTGCCGCGACTTCGCGCTCTTCTACGACGAGCATCGCGCGGACGTCGACGCGCTCGTCGCCGACTACTACGACGAGCGTCGCGACGCGCCCGCCGCCGAGTCTACGGAGCACGCGGGCGCGGCCGCGCAGGCGCTCGCCGCCTCGGGCCGCGCGCGCACGACGGGGGCGGCCGCGATCATACGTCTGGAGGTTTTAAGAGTAATGGCCGAAGCCTTTTTCATCTGGATTGACAAAGAAGACCGCGCCGAGCTGGTCGAGACGCCGGAAGTTTTGCGCCGCGCCGAGCGCGGGCAGAAGCCGAAACACATCTACAAGGTCTCGCAGGAGATGGAGCTGCGCTATCAGCTCGTGCCGCGCAAGAGCATCGAGAAGGCGAAGCGCGCGGCCGCCGCAGCCGACGAGCGCACGGCCGCGCGGCGTCGTGCGCGCACGCCGAAGACGCCCACCAACGCGCCCGTCCCCTTCCCCGCGCCCGTCGCCCCGGCCGAGCCGCCCGCGCAGACGCCCG
>DASUNL010000621.1:0-10417 GCA_036277175.1 Pyrinomonadaceae bacterium
CGTCACCGCGCCGAAAGCTCCGTCCTCTCGGACGAGCGCGGAAGACGTGACCGCGCGGACTTTGCCGACGAGTTCGGCGGGCAGCCCCGCGAGGTCGAGTTCGGGCGAAACGCTAAGCATCGTTCGCGCGTTGGCGACGACCCATCCCGTGACGCCTTCGCCGACGGGCACGCCGCGCCCCGCGTACATCTCCGCGTTCGCGCCGAACGCATGGGCCGCGCGGGCGACGCCTGTGCGCTCGTCTACGAGATAGATGACGCAAACGTCGAAAGGAATGAGGCGGCTCAGCTTGTCCGCGACGAGCGCCAGCGTGTCTTCCATGTTCAGGGAAGACGCGACCGCCTGAATAATTTCATGCAGCGCGTAAACTTCTCGCTGCGCCTCGGCGATGCTCCGGAAGCCCGACGAGTCCTCGCGCGCCGCCGCACGCGACGCGACGAGCGTAGCCTCTTCGCTTTCAGTCTCGCGCAACGCTTGAGGCGTTTCCTTTTCGACGATTGCGGAAACCTGTTCGGCGAGGTCTTCATGAGAGATGAGCTGGTCGAACCGCGCGACGTTGGAGACGAAAGCCTCGACGACGTTCGGGTCGAAGTGCGTGCCGGACATGCGGCGCAGCAGCGCGAGCGATTCGTCGCGCGTGAGTCCGGCGCGGTATGGGCGGTCGCAACGCGACGAGTCGTAAAAATCCACGACCGCGATGACGCGCGCGACGAGCGGAATCTGTTCGCCGCGTAAACCTGAAGGGTAGCCGCTCCCGTCCCAACGCTCGTGGTGGTGGCGCACGGCGTCCTCGACGGGGAAGGGGAAAGCGATGCGCCGCACGATGTCGCCGCCGACGTTCGCGTGCGTCTTCATCTTCTCGAACTCGGGCGTCGAGAGCTTGCCCGGCTTGTTGAGGATGTGGTCGGGGACGGCAAGCTTGCCCACGTCGTGCAGGAGCGCGCCCGCCTTCAGTGCTTCCATCTCGTCCGGAGTGACGCGCAGAAGTCTCCCCAACTCGGTCGCGTAGACGCGCGTGCGGCGGACGTGACCCGGCGTCGTCTGGTCTTTCGCGTCAATCGCCATCGCGAGCGATTCGATGGCGCGCAGACGAAGCTCGGCAGCCTCCTCGGCCGCGCGCCTCTTCCGCGCCTCCGCCTCAAGCGAGCGCCGCGCGTGTCGCTCGAAGGTTTTGAGTAGCAGGATGCCTTGGAGGATGACGATTGCAGTCAGGAGAAAGACGAGCGGCGTGAGGCCGACGAGCAGAAGCGCGGCGACGAGTAACAGACCCGTGGCCGCGACCGTCGAGGCGATGAGGTAGCGTTTTTCGTGAAGCATGCGGAGGTAAATCAACGAGGCGGCGCGCTCGCCGGAAGAATCGCCCTCGCGTTGAAGGGCCGAAGGGTCGGGAGGTGCGGGAAAGTGGGGCCGGCGGAATTCTTTTGCCCGGAGTGCCAACATCGTTGGCCGTCTAGAAGATTAGCCGTTCCGGCCAATAGTGTCAAACATTTAGGTGAAAATGAAGGGGTTTCTGAACAAAGTGAAGCGTGGAGACGACGTCGCGGCCGCCGAAAACAGAGAGTAAAGAAACAAATTCTCAATACGAGTGTCTTTTAGCGGCTTGACTGGCAAGTAAAAATCGTGTATTTCCGGCTATTCTTCTGCATTCCTTCGTCCACTCGGACGACACCCAAAAAAGGTTTTTGGGGAACTTGAAACCTCGGGGACGGTCGCGGCCAGTGAAGCCGCTTCCAAACGACTTTGACGCGCGACGCCCCTTTGCAATCTGACCCCTTCGCCGAAGGGGCGGGAGGAAACTGATGCGACGAATTTTAGCTCTCCTGACTCTGGTCGCCGTGGCGGGCTTGTGGTCTGCCTGCACGACGTCGGAGAACACGAACACGAACGCGAACACGAACGCCAACGCGAACCGTAACGCGAACGCGAACGCGAACACCACGAACACCAACACGCTCAACACGAACTCGACGAGCACGAACGCGAACGCGAACACCACGATGAACGCGAACACGACCACGCCGACGAACACGAACATGAACGGCAACATGAGTACGTCGGGCGGGAACATGAACGGGAACATGACCCCGGCGAACCGCAACGCGAACGCCAACCGCACCCCGTAGGAGTTTCCGGGTTCGAGTCCACGCCACGAAGGCGCGCCTCTCAAGGGGCGCGCCTTCTTTCTTTTGGCGCGGGTTGTCAGGCCCGTGGGAACTGAATTACTTTAGCAACGTTTGAGCGAACTCACTCCAGACGCGGGCTTCCGGCACCGTCTTCTCACCGACGCGGAGGAGACGCGCGCCGCGCTGCGAAGCTTCCTCGCCGAACCCGTCCTCGGCCTCGACACCGAAACCTTCTGGGACTCGAAGTCCGGGTGGTCGAACCTCGCGCTCGTGCAGTTGGCGCGCGAAGGCGGCGAGGTCATCGTCGTCGACGCGCTCGCGGTCGGCATCGAATCGTTTCGCGAAGTCATCGAGTCGGAGTCGGTTCTGCTCGTGGCTCACAACGCGCGTTTCGACGAGGCGGTCTTGACGGGCGCGGGCCTCACTCCGACGGGACTCGTCGACACTTTACGGATGGCGCGGATGGGTCTGACTTTGGAGTCGTACAGCCTCGCCTCTGTGAGCGAACATCTGCTCGGGCTTCCGCTCGACAAGACTTTGCAAAAGTCTAACTGGCGCAGGCGTCCGCTGACGAAGGCGCAAATCGCCTACGCGGCGAAGGACGCGCACATCGTTCTGCGCGTCTATCAAGAGTTGCGGACGAAGTTCGAGGCGGAGGGGACGTTCGACGGGGTTCTGCGCGCGGCGAAACTCGGGCCGAAGGCGGCGGGCGAGAAGCGCAAGCGAAGACCCGTCGTGCAGCTCTCGCCGCCTCTGACGGCGGAAGAGAAGGGCGTCGTCACTCAGTTGAAAAAGTGGAGGCTTGAGCGCGCCTTCGAGCAGCGCGTGCCGGCCTACATGATTTGCCCCGACAAGACGCTCGAACACCTCGCGCGCTCGCGGCCGGCGACGCTCGACGCCTTGAAAGAGGTCTACGGGATGGGCGAATCGAAGGTCGCGCGCTTCGGCGACGCGCTCCTCGAAGCTCTCAAGTCGGCGTGCGGCGAGCCTCCGTCAAAGGACGAATAGACGCGCGCGGTCGAAATGAAACTCAGTCGAGCTGCGCGGCGAGTTCCTCCGGTGAAGTGACGGGTTGCTGACAGGCGTAGTTTTCGCAGACGTAGGCGGTCGCCTTGCCGCCGCGAGCCTCGCGCCCGGCGAGCAACGGCACGAGACGCGCCGCCTCCTCGTCGCCTTCGCGCGACGCGACGACCACCTTGTTCGGCAGGTAACGCTTCCACACCTCGCGCGCGAGCGCGTCCGCGCCCTCGTCGCCGTCAGACGCGCTGATGATGACAATCTCTTTCGGCGTCGAGAGGTAGAAGTCGAGCGCGCCGAGTGCGTAGCCGAAGGCCGAAGGGTAGCGGCGCATCGGGTCGTAGATGAGCCGGAAGACGTTCGTCGCCTTGCGCCGGAAATCCTCGTCGCCCGTGAGGACTGAGAGTCGCAAGAGTACCTCGGCCGCGACGGAGTTGCCTGAAGGCGTCGCGTTGTCGAAAAAGTCTTTGTTGCGGACGATGAGCTGCTCGCCGCTGCGGCTCGTGTAGAAGAAGCCGCCCTGCTCCTCGTCCCAAAACTCCTCGACCATCTTTAAGGCCAACGCGCGCGCCTCTTCGAGCCACTGCCGCTCGCCCCGCGTCTCGTAGAGCGTGACGAGCGCGGAGACGACGTGCGCATAGTCGTCGAGAAACGCGGCGTGCTTGGCCCGTCCGTCCTTGTAGACGTGGAGCAGCAGACCGCCCGCGCGCAGGCTTTCGAGAAGAAAGCGCGCGTTGCGCTCCGCGACCTCCGCGTAGTCCGCGCGTTCGAGTACGGCGGAAGCCTCCGCGAAGCTTTCGAGCATCATCGCGTTCCAAGCCGTCAAAACCTTCTCGTCGCGGCCGGGTTTGACGCGACCCTCGCGCACCTCGAAGAGCTTTCGACGCGAGCGTTCGACCACTTCCGACAACTCTCCGGTCGTGATTCCCAACTCGGCGGCGACGCTCTCCGCAGGACGCGGCACGTTCAGAATGTTCTCGCCCTCGAAGTTGCCCGCGTCCGTCACGTCGTAATAGGCGGCGAAGATTGCCGCGTCCTTCTCGCCGAGCAGAGAGACGATTTCCTCGCGACTCCAGACGAAAAACTTACCTTCGACGCCCTCTGAGTCGGCGTCCTGCGTCGAGTAGAAACCGCCGCCCTCGCCGGTCATCTCGCGCACGACGTAATCGAGCGTCTCTTCGGCGACGCGGCGGAAGAACTCGTCGCCCGTCACCTGAAAGGCGTGGAGGTAGACGCGCGAGAGGAGCGCGTTGTCGTAGAGCATCTTCTCGAAGTGCGGCACGAGCCAGCGCGCGTCGGTCGAGTAGCGATGAAAGCCGCCGCCGAGTTGGTCGTACATGCCGCCCTCGGCCATCTTGCGGCAGGTGTGCGTTACCATTTCGAGCGCGCGCGCGTTCTTGGTGCGGCGGAAGGTACGCAGCAGGAATTCGAGATTCATCGCGGCGGGGAACTTGGGCGCGTTGCCGAAACCGCCGTGACGCTCGTCGTAGCCGCGCGCGACGGAGCGGAAGGCTTCGTCGAGGAGCGTCTCGGTCAGGACTTCCTGCGAGGCGTTGACGGCGCTCATCCGACGAAGCTCGCCGAGCATCTCGCCCGCGCTCAGCGCGACCTCGTCGGGGCGCGCGCGATATGCCTCGGCGACGCCCGTGAGGATGCGCGGGAAGCCGGGCAGGCCGTGGCGGTCTTCGGGCGGGAAGTATGTGCCGCCGTAGAAGGGCAGAAGCTCGGGCGTGAGGAAGACCGTCAAGGGCCAGCCGCCGTGGCGCGTCATCAGTTGGACGGCGTTCATGTAAATCTGGTCGAGGTCGGGTCGCTCCTCGCGGTCAACCTTGATGTTGACGAAGTTCTCGTTCATCAGCCGCGCGATTTCCTCGTTCTCGAACGACTCGCGCTCCATCACGTGACACCAGTGGCAGGCCGAGTAGCCGATGCTGAGGAGGATGGGCTTGCCCTCGTCGCGTGCGCGAGCGAGCGCCTCCTCGCCCCACGGATACCAGTCGACGGGGTTGTGTGCGTGTTGCAGGAGATACGGGCTGGTCTCTTTCGCCAGACGGTTGGCGGGTGCGCTCGCGGACATAAAATTGCCTCCGACTCACAGACTCAGGAATTTGTGTGTGAGTGGATTATGTCCCTTCGACATGCGAATGGGCAAACGCGGAAGACGTTAACGTCACACGTCCTTAAACCAGAAGGGCGTCTTTTTCGTCCAAGGGCTTGTAGGATAACGCCGGTGGAGCGCGTCGAAGGCGGCCTTGGAGTGGTTGGCCGTCTCCTTGTCCGTGCACCCGTAGCGCGTGCTCTTGACGGCGAGGTGTAACGCTTCGGGGACGCGGCGGTCGCGCGGGAATTTCTGCGACCACTCGACGGCGAGGCGCGCGAGATAGTTCGGCGCGGTGCCGAGCGCGGCGAGACGTTCGACTTCACGCGCGGCCTGTTGTCTCTGCGCCGCGTCGAGAAAGGCGGGCGACTCCAAAGGTTTCGGCGGCGCGGGCGTCTCACCCTCGGCGGCCGTCGCGGCTTCCGACGCCGGGGTCGCGTGCGTTTCGTATTCGAGCGCGCACCACCAGTTGTCGCGATAGTTGTCAATCTCCCCGAACGACGTGGTGCGACCGATGCCCGCGTCGACGTAAGGCTGCGTGCCGGGGAATTTCAGAATCGCGTAGAGGGCGGAAAACTTTCGCGCCTCCGCGCTCTTGGTCGAGGTCTCGTCGTTGAGTAGGCCGCGCATCTCCGGCGCGAGTTCGAGGAGCACGTGCGCAAGACGTCGACCAGCGCGCCTGTCATCGAGTAGTACGGAGCGAACCCACGCGGCGACGGCAATGTCGCGGCGTAGGTGCGCGGGCAACTCGCGATTCGACGCGGCCTCGATGAGCGATGAGAGCGGCATCAAGCGATTCATCACGACGACCGCATCCGCGTCGAACATCAGATGCCCCTGCGCGTAGCGAATCAGCTCGGGTGCGTGCGCCAACTCGTCCGGCCCCGAAGGAACCTCGCGCCCGTCTTCGTTGTAGCTCAAGGCGGCGGGCACTCTCTGCGCGAACTTGAAAAACTCTACGGCGTCGCGCGCGAGTCTCATGCGCTGGCCGAGAATCTCGTTGACGGCCGACGGCGGGAAAGAAGTTCTGTGACGCGCGAGCAGGTCGTCGAGAAAGGCGCGCGCCTCGTCCGTCTTGCCCTGTTCGGCGAGCAGGCGCGCGGCGTGGTGAGAGACGGAGGGGAAGGCGGGCGACTCGGGCGCGATGCGTGCGGCGGCCGCGACGAGTGTGCCCGCGCTCTCGTGCGAGCCGCCGACTTTCGTGATGGCCGCGACCAACCAAGCGGGCGACCCGGTCTTCTCCCACACCGCGACGGCGTGCGCGCGCGCAGACTCTTGCGACGACTGAAAAGTGTTTATCCAATCGGTCATCGTCGCGTCTTCAACGCGGGGGCGGGGCGCGGCCGCAGGCGACGCGCCTTCCTCCTCGTCGGGGTCATACACGTCTAGCAGAAAAGCGTAGTCCCACAAATCCTGACGGAGCGTCTTCTGCGAGTCGGCGCGCATCAAGGCGTCGGACAACTCGCCGAGCATCTCGTCGGGGCGGAGGCGGAGGCGCGTGAGCTTGAGGAGACGACGCGCGGAGTCGTGAACGGCCGAGAGACTCGGGTCGGCGACGACGGCGCGAAATCTCCCTTCGGCGTCGGCGAGCGACGCGGCGCGCGCCGACGCATCGCCGACACTCGCCTTGCGAAGCATCGCGCGCGCCGCGAGGTACGACCCCGACGTGCGCCAAGGCGAAGCGGCGTCGCTCGCTATCTCGTCGAAGGCGTCGCGCGCCTCGTCGAAGCGCGTCGAGTAGAAAAGCGCGGCGGCGATTTGATAGGCGCGGTCGGCGCGGAGGAGCGCGTCCGCGCCCGACAGCGACTCGGGAATGTACGCGCCCTCGTTGCAGTTGGTAAAGACCGTGTCCTGCGCCAGCACCCACGCTTTCATCTCCGCGCTCGCCGCTCCGTACTTCGTGATGCGCTCTTCGAGCGTCCGCGCGGCGTTCGTGAAAGCGTCGGGCGGGCAGTTGAGGAAATATTCGTACTGGTCTTTCCCTCGGAAGACGTCGATGCCGGGCGCGGGGCCGACGCCCTCGACGCGCGCGCGCGCCTTGCTCCAACTCTCGCGCTCGTCGGTCGTCTCGTCGTTCCAGCCGAAGTCGAGCCGCTCCTTCCAGAAGGCGACGAGGGCCGCGCGCTCGTCCGTGTTGAAGGGAACGCCCTGAAGCTGGCGGTAGGCGGCGGCCAGATAAGAGCGCGCGTAACTCGGCCGCAGGACGCCCAGACGCCCGCGCGCGAACGGTTCGAGCGGCATGTCGGGGTGCTTCGTGTGGGTGAAGATGGCCTCGATGAAGAACGGCCCGCACGCGCGCGCGTCGGGCAGCGCGGCCGACAGGATTGAGAAAAAAAGGAGGAGCGATGCGAGTCGTCGGAGTCTGTTTCTCATCGTTCGTGTTCTTCGATAACGGAGCGGGCCGAGTCTTTCGTCCACCCGCGCGGGTTGAAGACGTAGCGGCGCGCGGCCTCACGCGGCACGCGCACACGTTCGTCCGTCGAGAGTCCTGCGCTCGAACGGCAGAGCGGGCTTGTGAACTCGCCGCCGCCTTCGAGGAAATTCTTGATGCGGTGGTCGTCGACGCCCATGCGGAAGAGCATCGGCACGGCCTCGTCAACGTCTAAACGTGCGAGCCAATCGTCGCGCAGACACCAAGAGGCGAGCGCAGTGATTGAAAGCGGCGTGCGCTCGGGCAGCTTCGCGCGAAGCTTCGTGAGTAAGTATCGGTAGAACTCGCGCTCGGAGACGACCGCGTCGAAATCGATTTGGAGAGCGCGGACTCCCACGGCCTGCGCGGACTCAGCGGCGGCCGTCGCGGTCTGCTCGACCTGCGCGGCCGAGAGCGACGGAGTCGCGCGTCCGTCAGTCTCGATGCGGACGACGGCGATGAGGTACGTCTGCGGAGAGATGTTGAGCGGTTGGAAGCGGGGGCGGACGAGCGTCTCTTCGCCGCGCAGATGAATGGTGCGGGAGAGGTAGGCGACGCCCGCCTCGCGCGGGTCGAGGAAGCTCAAATCCTCGGGTCGCTCCCAAGCCCACAACACGGTCGGCGGAATTTCGTCAGCGCGACTCTTAAGTTTCGCGACGGCCACGGCCTCGCGCGCCTCGATGCGAAAATAAGCGATGAGAGCGGCGGCCGAGAGCGTCGCGGCGAGGGCGATGGCGAAGATGTTGGAAAGACGCGGGCGCGTCCCTTTAAGTGGGGGCATCGTTTCAATCGCGCGAGGTGTGCGAAGTTTACAGCACGACGCGCGACCGTCAAAGAAAATCATTTGTACGGTCGCGCGTCGTCGCGGCGCAAGGTTCGGCCGACGCTGATTGGGGTTTTGCTATTTGAGCCGGTCGCGGATAAACTGAATGGTGATTCATTTTTTAGTCCACACGGTATTCGAAAGAGGCGATTATGGAACGCGAAAGTCTTGAGATGGACGTGGTGTTTGTCGGCGCTGGCCCGGCGAATCTGAGCGGCGCGCTGCATCTCGCGCGACTCGTGCGCGAGCACGACGAGGCCGTGGCCGCCGGGAAGCGGGAAGGGAAGCCGCTCGGCGAGATTCAAATCGCCGTCATCGAGAAGGGCGCGACCATCGGCTCCCACATCCTCTCGGGCGCGGTGATGGACCCGAAGGCATTGGGCGAACTGATGCCCGACTTCATGGAGCAGGGCGCGCCCTTGGAGTCGCCCGTCAAAGAAGATTACTTCTATTACCTGACGAAGACGCGCGCCATCAAGTCGCCCATTACGCCTCCGCCGCTCAAGAATCACGGCTACTACATCGTCTCTTTGAACAAGCTCGTCGCGTGGCTCGGCGAGAAGTGCGAGGAGGCGGGCGTCAACGTCTTTCCGGAATTCCCCGGCGCGGAGATGCTCTACGACGAGCGCGACCGCGTCGTCGGCGTGCGCACCGGCGACAAAGGGATTGACCGCGAGGGCAAAAAGAAGTCGAACTACGAGCCGGGCGTTGACCTTCTGGCAAAGGTGACCGTGCTCGGCGAAGGGCCGCGCGGCTCGCTCGTCAAGATGCTCTCGCAGCGTTTGAACCTCAACGCGGGGCGCGAGCCGCAAGTTTATAGTCTCGGCATCAAAGAGCTTTGGGAGTTGCCCGACGACCGCTACCCCACGGGGCGCGTCACGCACACGCTCGGCTTCCCGTCGGACGCGCACACCTACGGCGGCGGCTGGATTTACGGGATGCAGAACCGCATCCTCAACCTCGGCTACGTCACCGGCCTCGACTACCGCGACCCTCTGCTCGACCCGCACGCCGAGTTCCAACGCTTCAAGGAGCACCCCTTCGTCGCGAAGCTTCTCGAAGGCGGGAAGATGATTCGCTACGGAGCGAAGACCATCGCGGCGGGCGGCTTCTACGCGATGCCGCGCCTGTACGCCGACGGTGTGCTGCTCGTCGGCGACTGCGCAGGCTTTCTCAACTCTCAGAGGCTCAAAGGCATCCACACCGCCATCAAGAGCGGCATGCTCGCGGCCGAGACCATCTTCGACGCGCTCTTGGCCGACGACTACTCGGCCGAGCAACTGCGCAGCTACCGCGACCGCGTGCGCGGCAGTTGGATTATGGACGAGTTGATGCGCGTCCGAAACTTCCACGCCGCGTTCAAGCACGGGCGCTGGCTCGGACTCGCCAACGCCGGTCTACAGTTCATGACGGGCGGGCGCGCGTGGGGCTTGTTCGACCGCGCGGCCGCGCATCCGGGACACCTCGCCATGAAGAAGCTCAAGGACTACGGCTATCACGGCGACGATTTAGACCAGCGTTACGGGAAACTTCGCTTCGACGGCAAGCTCACCTTTAACAAGGTGACTGACGTTTACCACGCGGCCGTCGCGCACGACGAGGATCAGCCCGCGCACCTCCATGTGCTCGACACTAACATCTGCTCGACGCGCTGCGCAGAGGAGTTCGGAAACCCTTGTCAGCGTTTCTGCCCGGCCGCCGTCTACGAGATGGTCGACGGCGGCGCGGACGGCCGTCGTCAACTTCAGATAAACTTCTCCAACTGCGTCCACTGCAAGACGTGCGACATCATGGACCCGTATCAGATTATTAACTGGGTGACGCCCGAAGGCGGCGGCGGGCCGGGCTACAAGAACATGTGAAAGAGGCGGGACACAGCCCGCCTCTTTGAAGTGTGTCAGTACCGCCTGCCGCAAGCGGGCGGGTCTTGGTCACGATACGCGCAA
>DASUNL010000622.1:0-27894 GCA_036277175.1 Pyrinomonadaceae bacterium
GGCAAAGCTGACGCCCGTGCCCCCGGCGTTGTGTGTGCCCCGGAAAATCTCTCGGTGGACGCGGTAGCACTCGCAGGCCATGTGCTCGACGAGCGTGCGGTCGTTGAAGTGAATCTCCCCACGGCTGTAGCGGACGGCCCCCGACAGCAGGAGCAGGCGCGCGGCCTGCGTCACCCCTGCGCGCCGCGCCCCGAGGCGGCCGGCCATCATCTCCTGCGTCAGACTCATGTCGTCCGTGCCGGCGCGGTCGTGCACCATCAGCAGCCACGTGCAGAGTCTCTGCATGAGCGTGTGCCGGCAGTTGCAGATGGCGCGCTGCGAGACCTGCGTGATGAGCTGCCGGTAAGCGCCCATCACGCGCACCTGCGCCGACTCGCTCCGCGCGCACAAGTCCTTCACCGCCTCGACGCTCACGCGCACGGCGTCGCCGCCGATGAGCGCGCGCGTCCAGTTGCGCGCCGCGTAGTCGCCGAAGGCGGAGGAGACGCCGACGACGCCCTCGCGCCCCGTCATCGAGACCTCGACGGTCGCGCCGTCGTTCATGACGGCGGCCGTCGAGAGCACGCAGTTGAGCGGGAAGTAGAGGTGCTCGACGCGGTCGCCCTGCAAGTAGACGTTGTCGCCCTGCCTGAGGCTGACGAACCTGAGCGAGTCCGCGAGAGATGAGAGGTCTCGTTCGGACAGAGAGGCGAGTAGAGTGTTCCCCTCGGTTGCCGTTTTGAGCATGAGAGGCTCCTTTCTTAACCCCCCAAGCCGTTGACGCTCAAACGTCGGGGTGACGGCTCGGCACTCGTCGGGGCGCGTCCGTCTCAACGACTGGCGCGACGACCGCAATGCCTCGGCTGGGAAAGTGGCAAGAAAGGAAAGAGAACTCTAGGGGCTTTGAGCAAACATTCCAAGGTCACCGGTAATTGACCGCTTGTTCCGAAACTTCGGGCAGTATACTCCCGTCTGTACGAAAAGGACAGTCAATCCCGTACCAACCCGTCCCGAGCGCACGCTACCGTACCGTCACCCCGCCCCTTACTGTCTTAAACTGCGCGGCACACTCGCGCGTCTTACGTGTCGAAGACGCCCGGCGAGGATGGCGGACGAGCGCGAAGACCATCCGAGGGCACGCGGCGCGAGGCCCTCCGACTCCACACGACTCAAGCTCGCGGCCGCGAGCTTAAAAGGATTGAGATGCTCACTCATTATGCGAGACGTCCGGCCATCGTCGTCGTCGAGGACGACGACGACAACCGCCTGATGATGAAGGTGATGCTCAAGATGCGCGGCTACCGCGTCACGGTGGCGCGCGACGGCGAGGAGGCCCTGCGCCTGATGGAGGACGACCCGCCGGGCCTCATCCTCATGGACTGGCAGTTGCCACGCCTCGGCGGATTGGCCCTCGCGCGCCGCGTGCGTCAAGACCCGTCGCTCGGCGGCGTCCCCATCATCGTCATCTCCGGCCACGACCCGGCCCAACACCGCCCGCTCGCCATGGCGGCCGGCTGCAACGAATACCTCCTCAAGCCGATTGACTTCGACGGCCTCGAAAACATCATCGAGCGCCTCCTGCCCGTTTCGTGAATCGTCAACAGTTTGAGCGACGCCCGACTCGCGGCGGCCGCTCATGTTGAAAGCCTCCCCGTCACGACTCACGATTAACAACTTACGATTCACGATTTTGTGCTAGGCTTACGGCCGATGGGCGGGGCGGACGCGCAGGCGCGTAAAGAACCGGCCGGACTCAGGCGGCGTTTGGGCCGCCTCGTCGCGGGGCGTGTCGTCGCCGCCGCGCTCCTTCTGGGCGCGAGCGCGCTCTGGACTCGTCTCTTCATACAGGACGGCGCGTCGCGCGCCACCTTCGACGCGGCGCTCGAAATCTCGGCGGCCGTCCTCGTCCTCACCTTCGCCTACGTCCTCGCCTTGCGCTTCACGCGCCTCGCGCTCGCCGCGCAGGCCGCCGCGCAGTTCTTCTTCGACGTGCTCTTGGTCACTTGGCTCGTCAGCGCGACGGGCGACCTCCGCTCCCCTTACGCCGCGCTCTACATCGTCGTCATCTCGTTTGCGAGCATCTTCCTCGGCGCGCGCGAGGCGCTGCTCACGGCCGTCGGGAGCGCGGTGCTCTACACGGCGGCGATGCTCACGTTCGCGCTCTCCGGCGCGCGCGGCTCCGCCTCGGACGCCGCCTCGGTCGCCGAAGCGGTCGGGACCATCGGCCTCAACGACATCGGCTTCCTCGTCGTCGGCCTTCTGGCCGCGCGCCTCGCCGAGCGTCAACGCTCAGACGTCCAACTCATCGAGGCCACGCACGCGCTCGCGTCTCTGCGGCGTCTGCACGAGCGCATCGTCGAGTCGATTCGCTCGGGCGTGATTACGACCGACCTCCAACGCCGCGTCTACACCATGAACCGCGCGGCCGAGGAGATGACCGGCTACACCGACTCTGACCTACGCGGCCAAGACGTGTCGATTCTCTTCGGCGACATTCGCGCGCACATCGAGGAGTCGCTCGCGGCGGCCGCCGCCGGACAGGCCAGCCCGCGCTTTGAGGCCGATTGCCTGACGGCCGAGGGCTTCCGCGCGCGACTCGGCTACAGCATCTCGCCGCTCGCGGCCGAGGCCGGCGAGACGACGGGACTCGTCATCACGTTTCAGGATTTGACGGACGTGCGCGCGATGGAGGAGACGTCGCGTCGACAGGAGCGCCTGTCGGCCGTCGGGCGCGTCGCGGCCGGCATCGCGCACGAGATTAGAAACCCTCTGGCCGCGATGCGCGGGTCGATACAGGTCTTGCGCGACGACGCGGGCGGCGACCCGGCGCGCGCCGAGTTGATGGAGATAGTCTTGCGCGAGAGCGACCGCCTCAACCGCATCATCACGGACTTTCTGACCTACGCGCGCCCGCGCCCCGTCGCTCTGGCCGAGGTGGATTTGCGCGAACCCTTGCGCGAGACCTTCGCGCTCCTGCGTCACAGCCCCGACGTCCGGCCCGAGCACGCGCTCGAAGAGGTCTTGCCCCCGGAGCCCATCGCCGCGCAGGCCGACGAGGCGGCCGTCAAACAGGTCTTCTGGAACCTCGCGCGCAACGCCCTGAGCGCGATGCCGGAGGGAGGCCGTCTGCGCGCCGAGATGTCGCGCGCCCCGCACGCGCGCGCGCGCGTCACCTTCAGCGACACGGGTCGCGGCATGTCGCCCTCCCAAGTCGAGCGCCTCTTCGAGCCGTTTTCCTCCTCGACGACCGGCGGCACGGGGCTAGGGCTCTCCATCGTCTATCAAATCATCCGCGACCACGGTGGTACAATAAACGTCCGCAGCCGCGAGGGCCACGGGACGACCATCACGGTCGAGCTGCCGTGCGCGCCGCCGCTGAGACGCGACACACCCTCTGACGCCCCAAGCGGAGGAGAAGACGAATGACTAACGAAGAGATGCAAAAGGCGATGGAGTTCGTCGTCAATCAACAGGCGCAGTTTGCCGCCGACATCCAGAAGCTTGAGGAGTCGCAAGCGCGAACGGTCGAACTCGTCGGGCGTTTAGCCATCGCGACCGAGGCGAGCTTCAACGAAGTCAGAGAAGGCATGAAAGAACTCCGAGAGAGCATTTCCTCACTTGTTGACGCGCAGATGCGGACGGAAGAGAATCTGAACAAGACGGACGAGAAGGTGAGAAACTTGACGGCCGTCGTTGACCGCTACTTCAGAGAGAAGCTTAACGGCGGCACATGACGCGGCCCGGCGCTTCGGTCACTGAAAGATTATGGCGAACCTCTTAATCGTTGACGACGAGCAGGGGATGCGGCAGCTTCTCACGCTCGTCTTCGGGCGCGAGGGGCACGCGGTGCGCTCGGCCGAGTCAGGCCGCCGTGCCGTCGAGATGCTGCGCGAACAGCCGGCCGACCTCATCGTCTCGGACGTGAAGATGCCCGACATGAACGGCATCGAGATGCTGCGCGCCCTGCGCGAATTCTCTTCGGACGTGCCCGTCGTGATGATGACCGCGTTCGCGACGGTCGAGACGGCGCGCGAGGCGTTCAAGCTCGGGGCCGACGACTTCATCCAGAAGCCCTTCGACGTCGAAGAGATGAAGGAGATAGTGCGCCGGGCGCTCGAACGCTCGCGCCTCCTCCAAGAGAACCGCGCCTTCAAACGCGCGCAGCGCGAGCGCGGGCGACTCGACCAGATAATCGGGCGCTCGCCGCGCATGCAGGCCGTCTATCAAATGGTCGAGACGGTCGCCGCCGTCCAGTCCACCGTTTTAATTACGGGCGAGTCGGGCACGGGCAAGGAACTCGTCGCGCGCGCCGTCCACAACCTCTCGCCGCGCGCCGACAAACCCTTCATGCCGATTAACTGCGGCGCGTTCACCGAGACGCTGCTTGAGTCGGAATTGTTCGGCTACGTGCGCGGCGCGTTCACGGGCGCGACGGCCAACCGCAAAGGACTGTTTGAGGCCGCAGACCGTGGGACAATCTTTCTCGACGAGATAGGCGAGATGTCGCCGACGATGCAGGTCAAGCTTCTGCGCGTCTTGCAGGAGCGCAAGGTGCGCCCCGTCGGCGCGCACGAGGAGACGAGCGTGGACACGCGCGTCATCGCCGCGACCAACCGCGACCTCGCGCAGATGGTCAAGCAGGGCGCGTTCCGCGAAGACCTCTTCTACCGCATCTCCGTCATCCCGATTGAGCTGCCGCCCTTGCGCGAGAAGCGCGAAGACATCCCGGAGCTAGTCGAGCACTTCACGACGAAGTTCTGCGCGCAGACCGGCCGCGCGCTCACGGTCTCCGAGCGCGCGATGGAGCTGCTCGAACAGTACTCTTGGCCGGGCAACGTCCGCGAGCTTGAGCACACCATCGAGCGCGCCGTCGCCTTGGAGCGCACAGACTCCATCCAGCCCGACTCGCTCCCGCACGCCGTCACCGACTACAACCCGGCGCGGGCGTCCGCCTCCGACTTCGACCTCCCCGAAGAGGGATTGAACTTGACGGCGCACCTCGAACACCTCGAACGCTCATACATCCTCGAAGCCCTCCGGCGCACGGGCGGCAATCAGACGCGCGCCGCCGAACTCCTCCACCTCTCCGTCCGCTCCTTGCGCCACCTGCTCGACAAGCACGGCGTCCGCGGCATGACGGCCCAACTCCGCTCAGACGCGGCCTCCTCATCATCATCCTCGCGCGGCGGCGCGGAGTGACGGGCGCGCGGCGGCCGATGTGTTAGATTAGTGCGACGAGAAGGTTATCGCCCGAAGGAGTAATGACGTGAGCACACAGTACGTCGAGCAGGTCGAGGGTGCTTACCGCGTCGCCGGGAGTCGCGTCTCGCTGGACTCCGTCGTCTACGCCTTCCTCAACGGGCAGTCGCCCGAAAGCATCACCGAGAGTTTCCCCGCGCTCTCACTTGAGCAGGTGTATGGGGCGATCACTTTCTACCTCGCTAACCGGGAGAAGATTGACGCTTATCTGCGCGAGGGCGAGGAGAAGTTCGAGGCTCTCAGGCGCGCGGGCCGCGAGGCCAATCCCCTTTTGTACAAGAAGCTCGAAGAGTCACGCCGTCAGTTGACGCAGCCCTAAGCCGCGACATCGCCGCGCGCCGCCACCCTCAAAAACTCGAAATCCCACCCGCGATACGATGCGCCCGTGAAGATTAAGCTTCAGGCCGACGCGGACTTGAACGATTGGATCGTGGCGGCGGTGAGGCGTCGCGCGCCGGGGCTTGATTTCCAGACCGCGCGCGACGCAGGTTTGGAAGGTCTCCACGATATACAGGTCTTAGGCATCGCGGCGCGCGAGGGCCGGACACTGGTCACGCACGACCGGAGGACGATGCCCGAGCACTTCGCCGAGTTTATTAAGACCGACGTCAGCCCCGGCGTCATCATCGTCTCCCAACGACTCCCGGTGACGACGGTCGCCGAAGAACTCATCCTCATCTGCTCGACCTCCGAAGCCGAAGAGTGGACGAATCTCATTTGCTCCATTCCCCTGTGAGTCAGGGCGCGTGAGATGTGCGTGGAGTGAAGCGTTAAGTCGGGCGGTCAGGTTGAATGGGGGCGGGGGGCGTTCTTGGCATAAGCGTTGCTCGAAGCTGCGCTCGATCCTCGTGTTTGTGAGTCACGGGAGGAGCGTATGAAGATGACCAGAACAGAGGCGCGTCTGCGCGCGCGCGCAACGCCGGGTGCGAGCGTCACACACAGGGGGCGCGGCTTTACGCTCGTCGAGTTGCTCATCGTCGTCGCCGTCATCGCCATCGTCGCGGCGCTTGCCATCCCCAGTCTGATTCACGCGCGGCGCGCGGCCCACTCCGCCTCGGCCGTCAGTTCCTTACGCCTCATCCATTCGAGCCAGTATTCCTACCACAGCTCCACGGGTAATTACGGCGACCTGAGCGCCATCGGCCCCATCATCGGCGACCCGCTTTTGCGCGCTGGTCAGAAGTCTTACTACGTCTTCACCGTCACGCCCGACGCGGCGCGCCCCACTGATGACTACGCCGCTCGCGCCACGCCCGCCGAGCCGACTACCGTCACCATTTGGCGTCACTTCTACGTTGACGCGAGCGGCGTCCTGCGCTGGCAGGCGGGCGCTCCGGCCGGCGCGGCGAGCGCCCCCGTCGACCAGCAGTAATTCCCCTTTTTGACAAAAAGCGTCACCCGCGCCTTGACGATTTTTGTTAGGGTCGCGGGGTCATGCGAAACTGGAAGCGGGCCGCCGCGATTCCAGTTTTGCTAAACCGCCTAAAAGCCCGCCAGAGCGTCTCTTGCGCGCATCCGGAAGCACTCTGGCACGACGCTTGTTAACTCACACGGTGTCCGAATCGCGCAGGTTGCGCGGCGCGTAAGCCTGAGACGACGCTCCGACGGCGCGAAAGACTCAAGAACCCTCAAAAACTTCAAGGAGCACCTACAAAGCAATGCAGAAAAAAGGCCAGAAGGGATTCTCCCTCATTGAGCTTCTCATCGTCGTCGCGATCATCGGCATCATCGCCGCTATCGCCATCCCCAACCTCCTCGCCTCCCGCCGTGCGGCCAACGAAGGTTCGGCCATCTCCTCCCTCCGTCTCGTCCACAGCGCTCAGGCTACCTATCAGGCCACGACCGGCAACGGACAGTTCGGCAACCTGACCGAGCTCGACGGCGTTGACCTCGTTGACAGCGTCCTCGGCGCCGGCCAGAAGAGCGGCTACAACTTCGCGATGCCCGACGCCAACATCGTCGACGCGGCTCCGGGCGTGCTCGCCACGTTCTACGTGACGGCCATCCCCATCACGCCGACGGGCCTCAACCAGACCGGCACGCGCCGCTTCGGCATGACGGAAGTCGGCGTCGGCGTGGCTGACACGGCGACCCTGACGGCGCACTTGACCCGCACCGAAATCAACAACCCGACCGGCACCATCAAGGTCATCGGCGAATAACCGAACGTCTCTCAAGCTGAAACCTGACGGCGGCGGGAGGGTGAAAACTCTCCCGCCGCCCTTCTTTGTGCGCCCGCCCCGGCGGCGCGGCCGCTTCCGCTCCGCGGCACGCCGTGTGTATATTTCTTCCCCGGCGCGCCCACGCCTCACGCGCGGCGCGCGCGCGAATCTCAAAGCTCAACTTTCAAGATGCCGAAAGGCTCTCCACCTTCGATGAGAAAAGCGGCAGACTTTGTCGAAGCGTCTCGCGCCGACGCACGCGCCGACGCGGCGGCGACGACCGACACGCAAGCTCAGGCGGACGGCACCAGCTTGGCTGACGACGCACGCGCCGACGCGGCGGCGGCGCGCCCCGCGTCGAGCAGCTTGGGGCGCGTCGCGGCCATCGCGCGCAACGCCTTCCGCGAGGCCGTGCGCGACCGAGTGCTCTACAACCTCGTCCTCTTCGTCATTCTGCTAACGGCGGGCGCGGTCTTTCTCGGCGAGTTGTCGGCCGCGCAAGAGGCGAAGATCATCGTCGACATGGGGCTGTCGGCGATGCTCCTGTTCGGCGTCTTCATCTCCATCTTCGTCGGCGTCGGACTCGTCTACAAAGAGATTGAGCGGCGCACGCTCTACGCCATCTTCTCGAAGCCCGTCGGGCGCGGCGAGTTCCTCGTCGGCAAATACCTCGGCCTGTGCCTGACGCTCGCCGTCAACGTCGCGGTGATGGGCGCGGGCGTCTCGCTCGCGCTGATGTTCGTGCGAGGCGGTTGGGAGCCGCTCGCCCTGAGCATCTGGCCGGCGGTCGCGTTAATCTACTTGGAGCTGATGGTCGTCGTCGCGGTGGCGATTCTCTTCTCGTCGTTCTCCTCGCCCGCGCTCTCGGCGCTTCTCACTTTCGCGGCCTTCGTCATCGGACACTTCTCCGCAGACCTCAAGGCGTTCGCCGCCACGCTCGGCTCCTCCGGCGCGCGACTCTTCTTCGACGCGCTCTACTACCTTCTGCCGAACCTCTCGCACTACGCATACATCGCCGACGCCGCTTACGGCGAGACGCCCACGACGGCCGCCTTCTTCGCGGCCGCGCTCTACACGCTCGCCTACTCCTCGGTGCTCCTCGCCGCCGCGACGCTCATCTTCAGCCGGCGCAACTTCAAATGAGTGACGAAGTGAAATCGACCGACGAAGTAAAAAGTACGGACGCGCACGACTCTTCGCGCACGGCGCGCGCGCGGCGTCTGCGCGACGCGGCGCTCGCGCTCGTCGTCGTGTTGGGCCTCGCCGCGTCGTCCGCGCTCTCTCACTGGCTCACTTCGCGCCGCGCGCAACTTGAAGTCGTGCGCGACGCGGAGTCGCTCTACGTCTCGCCCGAGGCCGCGCGCCGCATGAGTCTCGGCTTCAACGGACTGGCGGCCGATTGGTATTGGCTGCGCGCGCTTCAGTACGTCGGCGGCAAGGTCGTCGCCTACGAGGGTGAGGTGCAGCTCGACGACTTAAGCCCGCTCGCTCTGACGCAGCTCGCGCCGCTGCTCGAACAGGCGACGACGCTCGACCCGAAATTTATCGCCGCCTACGAGTACGGCGCGGTCGTGCTCTCGGCCTTCGACCACGAGGCGGCCGTCCGTCTCGTCGAGAAGGGCATCCGCGCGAACCCATCGGAGTGGCGGCTGCGCCATCACCTCGGCTACATCCACTGGCGGCGCGGGCGTTTCGCCGAGGCCGCGCGCGTCTACGAGGAGGGCGCAAGTGTTTCAGGCGCGCAGCCGTGGATGCGCATGATGTCGGCGCAGATGCAGGCGCAGGGCGGGAGCCGCGAGACGGCCAGAGAGATTTACGCGCGGATGATGGAGTCGGACGACGAGACCGTGCAGGCTTTGGCCGCGAGCCGCATCGCGCAGCTCGACTCGCTCGACGAGCGCGACGCGCTGCGGCGCGTCCTTCACGCGGTTCGCGAACGCACGGGTCGCTGCGCGCAAACGTGGCGCGAGGTCGCGCAGATTCTCCACGCCGCGCGCATGAGGCTCGACCGCTCAGGCTCGCCCATTGACCCGACCGGCGTCCCGTACGCGCTCGACCCGCAAACGTGCGACGTCTCGCTCGGACGCGACTCGCGCATCCCGCGCAAATAAACGATGCCCCGTGCGGAGGGTTTTACGAACGATGACGACGGCAGTTGAAATCAACGGACTGACCAAAGACTACGAGGTCGGATTCTGGCGCAAGCGCCGCGTGCGCGCGCTCGACGACCTCACGCTTTCGGTCGAGCGCGGCGAAATCTTCGGCTTCCTCGGCGCGAACGGCGCGGGCAAGACGACGACGCTCAAGCTTCTCATGCGCCTCATGTACCCGACCGCCGGGCGCGCCACGATTCTCGGCCGCGACATCGGCGACGTCTCGATGCACGCCTCGATTGGCTACCTGCCCGAGCAGCCATACTTCTACGACTACCTGACGCCGCGCGAGTTTCTCGAATACTCAGCCGAGCTGTTCGGCTACGCGCGCGCCGAGCGCAAAAGACGCGCGTCGGATTTACTCACGCGCGTGCGGCTCGAAGAGAAGTCATGGACGAAGCAGATGCGCAAGCTCTCGAAGGGCATGATGCAGCGCGTCGGACTTGCGCAGGCGCTCGTCAACGACCCCGAAATAGTTTTCCTAGACGAACCGATGTCGGGCCTCGACCCCGTCGGACGCCGCGAGGTGCGCGACCTCATCGCTTCCTTGCGCGCGCGCGGCACGACCGTCTTTCTCTGCTCGCACATCCTCTCCGACATCGAGGTACTCTGCGACCGCGCGGCCGTGCTCCGGCGCGGCCGTCTCGCGCACGTCGGCCGCTTGGAAGAGCTTCGGCGCGCGGCGGGCGGCGAGCGCGCGGTGGAGTTGGTCGTGACGGTCGAAGACGCCGAGGCGCTCGGGCGCGAGATGGCGCGAGTCGCGGGCGCGCGCGTGAGCGTGACGCCGGGCGGCGCGCGCGTCGAGGTCGCAAGCGAGCGTGACGTCGACGCGGCTCTCAGCGCGGCGCGCGCGGCGGGCGCGCGGCTCGTCTCCGTGCAGCCCGTCGGCAACGCCCTCGAAGAGTTGTTCGTGAGTGAGAACTGAGCGCGCCGACTTCGCGCCTACCTGAAAGTCACGCCGGTCACTTCCACCTTGAGGCTGGCGGGGATGTTGTCGGGGCGCACGCCCTCGATCATCAGCTCGGTCGTCATCGTCTTATTCGGTTCGAGCGTGCTCTGGCGTTTGGGGATGAGGACGAAGGTGCGCTCTTTGACGACCTGCCCGTCGAGGTCGTAGCCGGCCGCGCGCACTTCAAGCCCGTTGATGGTGCGGCCCGTGAAGTTGCGCACCGTCGGCTTCAATCTGAGAATCACGTCGCCCAAGGGGCGCGCCTGCTGCACGGCGTCCTCGTCGGCGTCGAAATCCAAAAAGACCTGTTCGCGGTACTGCTCGAACTCCGGGTTGCCGGGGCGCAGAGCGTTCGCCAGCGAGTCGGGCTGCGCGCGCCCGCCGATGGACGAGAGCCACGCGCGGCCCGGCCCCGTCGCGAGCACGAGCGCGATGAGCGCGATGAGCGCGACGGAGGCGACGCCGACGACCACGAACAGCTTGCGCTGCGCGCGGTCGCCCGTCGTGGCCGCGTCGCCGAAGGACGCGAGCGGCACGGCGCGCGGCGGCTCAAGGTCGGACTCGTCGAGGAAGGGACTGCGCTCGCCCCGTGCGACTTCGAGGCCCGAGCCTTCGGCGACGCGAGTCGCGCCGCTCGCTTCCGCCGCTTTCGTCCCGCCGCCGACGGCGGTCGGCGCGGCGCAGTAGGGGCAGAAGTTCTGTCCCTCCTCGATCTCCTTGCCGCAGTTGCTACACAGAATCACGACCCCACGCGCCCCCTTCCTTCAAAAATTTTTCAGCTCACGCGCGACTGCCGCCTCTCCAAATCCGCGAGCGACAGAGGGCCGTCCATGACGAGCGAGCCTGTCCCCGTGCGCGCCTGCACCTCGCGCGGCCAGATGATGCGGAAGCGGCTCCCCTCGTTCGGGCGGCTCTCGACCGTAATCTCGCCTTCGAGTAGCTCGACGATGCGCCGCGCAATCGCGAGTCCCAAGCCGACGCCGCTGTAGGAGCGCGCGAGTCGGTCGTCGACCTGACGGAAGCCGTCGAAGATGTATTGCAGCGCGTCGCTCGCGATGCCGATGCCGGTGTCGGAGACCTCGACGTACCAGCGCGCGTCGTCGAGCGGCGCGGCGGCGATGCGCACCGCGCCCGACGAGGTGAACTTCACGGCGTTCGACACCAGACACGAGAGCACGCGCTGGAGCTTCTGTCTGTCCGAATGCACGCCCGAAAGCTCGGGCGAGACCTCGACCCACAGCTCGATGTTTTTCTCGCGCGCCTCGGCGTCGTAGGCGGCGACGACGGCGCGCGCCACTTCGGGCACGTCGACCGACTCGATGTGCAGCGCCGAGCGACCCGCCTCAAGACGCGAATAATCGAGCATGTCGTTGACGAGTTCAAGCAGCGCGCGCGCGTTGCGCTCCATGCGCACGACGGCCTCGTCCTGTAAAGAGAGGAGCTGCGCCTGCGGGTCGCGCCGAAGCAACTGACAAAGCCCGAGGATGACGTTTAGGGGCGTGCGCAGCTCGTGGCTCACGCTCGCGACGAACGCCGACTTCATGCGGTCGTGCTCGCGCAGGCGCTCGTATGCCCCGACCAACTCTTCGTGACGCGCGACCTCTTCGGTGATGTCTCGGAAGACCGAGGCCGCGCCCTCGCGATGGCCGCCTTCGCCGACCAAGGGCGTCGCGCCGACGGCGAGCACGCGCTCCTCGCCGTCGTTGCGGACGGTCTTGACGCGCTGGCCGGCGACGTGCTCGCCGCGCTCGAAGGCGCGACAGATGGGCGACTCCTCGGGCGCGAGCAGGTGGCCGTCCAACCCGCGCAGCGCCATGTCAACGACGAGCGCCTTGACGCCGTCGCGGAATTCCTCGCGCCGCCGCCCGAGTATCTCCATCCCCGCCGGGTTGATGCGGTAGCGACCCTGCGCGTCGATGATGACGACGCCCTCGTCCACTTGATTGATGACGCTCTCAAGCTCGGCGGCGCGCGCCTTCTCGGCGGCGAAGGCCGACGTCGCCATCTTCTCGGCGCGGACGCGCTTCGACACCTCCGACAGGATGAGGATTAGACTCCCCGCCCCGCCCGTTTGTTCCGTCACCGGCCAGAGGATTACGTCCCAGTGTTTTTGCTGCGGCGCGGACGCGGCGTCGGCGCGCGCGACCAAGTCGAGCGGCAGACCGTAGTTGACGAAGGCGCTCCGCGTGCGCCGCACGTCCTCGACGACTTCGCTTAAGACGGCGAGTCCGGCCGCAGCCTCGTAGAGGCCGCGACCGTCGAGCGTCTTGGCGTCGCGGCCGACCATCTCGGCGAACGTCGTGTTGACTTTGCGCACGGTCAAGGTCGCGTCGAGCACGGCGACGCCGAGCGGGAGGCTGTCGAGCACCTCGCTGATGAAGACGCCCTGCCGCCGCACCTCTTCAAACTTCGCTTGCAGGCTCGCGGCCATCAGGTTGAAGTTCTCGGCGAGCGTGCCGACCTCGTCGTCGGTCTCGACGGTCGCGCGCTCGTCGAGGTGTCCCTCGCCGAGCGTCGAGGCCGCGGCGGCGAGGCGGCGCAAGGGTTTGGTGAAACGGCCGACGGCCCAGAAGGCGAGCAGGAACGAGGCGAGGAGCGCGAGCGCCCACGTCACCGTCAGCGTGACTATCGAGCGGCCCGACGGCGTGTGTACCGCGACGGGGACGCCGACGACGACCGTCCACCCCGAAGGTTCGAGCCGACGCGCGCTCGTGACGCGCAAGACGCGGTCGTCCCAAGTCATCTCGCCGATGCGCGTCGGCAGACGCGGGGGCACGTGTCTCGCGCCCGAAGGGTTGGGCACGAGTCGGCCCGAGGTGTCGAAGATGGCGACGGCCGTGTCCGTCTCGGCCGCGCCCGCGCGCACGCGCTCGTAGACGACACGCGCCGCCTCTTCAGGGAGCGCGGCCGAGTCGGCGGCCTGTTCGGGATGATCCTCGAACCAGTGTTGGAGCGCGGCGGCGGCGGCCGCGTTCTCGACGCGCGCGATGGTCGCCGCCTGCTCGTCGAGGCTGCGCTGATGAGCGGCGAGCTGCGTCAGGCTGATGATGAGGAGCGGCAGAGACAGGACGGAGAGGATCACCAAAAGCTTGGTGCGCACGTCGAGCGGATTCCTCTCTCTTTTGCTCTTGCTCATTTGCGTTCATCGTCTGCCGCGAAGTCCGTCCGACGCCGGCGCGGCGGAGGCCAGACCGAAGTTCGCGTCGGCACGCTCGGGCGCAGACACGATGCGTAAATCAGAACGGCCTGCGTCAGCAACTCGTCAACGAAGATGTCCGTGCGGCGCAAGGCGTCGCGCAGTTCCCAGATGTCTCCTTCCGTCGCGCCCGCGCCCTCGCGCCAAAGGAAATCGGTCAAAACGATGCGTAAAATAGTCAACTCGCGTGCCACCTCGTCGACGAGGCAACCCTGTTGAAACCTGACCTGCGCGTGGAAGCGTAGGCGGCGCGCGGCTTCGACTATTTCCTCGAAGGCGGCGCGGCGGTCGAGCAGCGCGCCCAACTCCTCGAAAAGCTCCGGGAGGTGTTCGACCAACTCGCGGTAGGAGAGCAGGACGGGGAGGTCTGTCCGCCGGTCGGCGTAGACGCCGTCAACCCACTCGCGCGTCAGCGCGTCCGTTTGCTCACGCAGCAGAGGGGCGAAGCGTTCGGGCATGAAGTAAGCATTCAGCAATCAGCTTTCAGCAGTCAGCTCACGGCCGCACGCCGCGTCAACACCGCGCTAACCCGGACTTCCGGCTGATGGCTGAAAGCTGATTGCTGGCCGCTCCTTTCACGATTTGCGGTCTTCGGTCGTCAGGCGAGTCAGGAGACTTTCGAGCAGGTCGAAGTCGATGGGCTTGGTGACGTACTCGTTGCAGCCGGCGGCGAGCGCTTCGGCATGGAAGTCGGCCGTGTCGTGCGCCGAGACGGCGACGATGGGGACTTTCGTCAGTCCGTCGTGCTGACGTATGCGGCGCGTCGCGGCCAGTCCGTCGAGCTTCGGCAGACTCAAATCCATCAGAATCAGGTCGGGCCGCTCTTCGGTCGCCACCTCGACGGCCTGCGCGCCGTTGACGGCCTCGACCACGCGATAACCGCTCATCTCCAGCAAACGTCTCATCATAAAGCGGTTATCCTCGAAGTCTTCGACCACGAGGACAGTTAAACCCCTTCCCTCCTGCTGCGCCATTACCACCTTTATCCTTTGTGCGCGTTTTTGATTCGCGCCGCTACCCTCACGCCCGACGAGGAACGTATGACTAGCAAACAGTCAATTTTTTTGTTAAGATGCCGCATCGAAACATAACACAACCTCAACACGGTTTGGGTTCAATCCGTACAGGTCGCGGCCGCTATTTTTGGCAGAGAAGGCGGCGGACGGCTTTGCCGGAGAGCACAGGTTTGCGGACGATATGAAGCCACTTACGAGCGAATTACGAGACGAAGAGAGCCTTCGCAAACTCGGCAGCGCGTCCGTGCAGATAGTCCACGACCTCAAAAACCAATTGAATGGTCTCAAACTCTATGCCACTTTGCTGCGCAAGCGTCTGGAGAAGAGCGGCGCGCCTTCGGAAGACCTCGAAACCGTCGGCAAGATCGCCTCGGGCCTCGACCGCGCGGCCTCGGACATGAACACGCTCGTCCGTCTGGGCCGGCCTCTGGAACTGCGCCGGCGGCCGCGCACAGACCTCGCGCAGATACTCGCGAGCGCGTCGGGCGCGGGGGCTGGCGTCGAGGCCGCGCCCGGAACATACGAGGGTGAGTTCGACGCGGCAGTCTTAACGGACGCGCTGCGCGGAGTCTGCGAGGAGGCCGCGTCGGCCAACGGCGCGGGCGCGCAAGGCCCGCCGCTCAAAATCACTCTGCGGCGAGAGGGGTCGGGCGAAGGCGCGCGCGCCGTCGTCGAGTGGCGCGGCGCGGCGCGCGAGACTGACACTGACCCGTTCGACTCGTTCGCCGGGGGCCGTGGTCTTCGGCTCGCCCTCGCCGCGAAGGTCATCCGCGCGCACGGCGGCGAGGTCTCGCACGAACGCGGCACGCTCTACGCGCGCCTCCCGCTCGAAAGATAAGTCTTGAGTCCGACTGCAAGTCATCACGGAGGTTTTTTTAAGTGGAACGTAAGGACGTGAGAATTCTGGTGGTGGACGACGAGCCGGTGATGGCCGACTCCTTGAAGCAGAACCTCGAAGAGGACGGCTACACGGTCGACACCGCGCCGAACGGGGCCGAGGCCATCGAGCTGTTCGACCGGGGCGGCCATCACCTCGTAATCTGCGACCTGCAACTGCCCGACACCGACGGCATGGAGGTCTTGCGCCACGCCAAGGACGCGCAGCCCGCGACCGAGGTCATCGTCATGACGGGCTACGGGACGGTGGCCCGCGCCGTCGAGGCGACGAAGGCGGGCGCGTTCTGGTTTCTCGAAAAGCCCTTCGAGTTCGAGGTCTTGCAGCCGCTCGTCGAGAAGGCGATGGAGCGGCGCGACCTTCTGTCGCAGACCGAGACGATGCGCCGCCAACTCGCCACGCGCACCGAGTACTTCAACATCATCGGCGCGTCCAAGCAGATGCAGACCATCTACGAGACCATCGAGTCGGTCGCCAAGTCCGACGCGAACGTCCTCATCGTCGGCGAGTCGGGCACGGGCAAAGAACTCATCGCCAACGCCATCCACTACAACTCGCTTCGCGCGCGCAAGCCCTTCATCAAGGTCAACTGCGCGGCGCTCCCCAAAGAGTTGATTGAGTCGGAGCTGTTCGGCCACACGAAGGGCGCGTTCACGGGCGCGCACGCCGACAAGGACGGACTCATCCAGCACGCAGCCGGCGGCTCTCTACTTCTGGATGAGATAGCCGAGATGCCCGTCGAGCTTCAGCCGAAACTTCTGCGCGTCCTGCAAGAGCGCAGCTACCGCAAAATCGGCTCGGAGAAGACCTACGCCGTCGACTTCCGTCTCATCTCCTCGACGAACCGACCGCCCGCCGACGCCATCCGCGACGGTGCGCTCCGCGACGACCTCTTCTACCGCATCTCGACCATCACGATTCACGTCCCGCCTTTGCGCGAGCGCAGCGAGGACATTCAAATTCTGGCCGAGCACTTCCTCAAACTCTACGCGCGCAAGTACCAGCGACCCATCACGGGCATCTCGCAGACGGCCTACCAGCGCCTCTTCGCGCACGGCTGGCCGGGCAACGTCCGCGAGTTGCAGAACGTCATCGAGCGCGCGGTGCTTTTGGCGAAGAGCGGCAAGGTCGAGCCGGTCGACTTGCCGTTCGACAATGGGTCATTGCCGGAAAAGAGCGCGCAGGGCGCGGCGTGGGACGTGCCGCCCAACATGACTTTGGAAGAAATCGAGAAGCTCGTCATCGAGAAGACCTTGCAGCGCACGGGCGGCAACAAGCAGGCGGCCGCCAACCTCCTCGGCATCTACCGCCCGCGCCTCTACAGCAAAATCCGAAAGTACAACATAGACATCCCGACGCTCATCACGACGTAAGGCAAAGGCAAAAGGAAAAGTAAAAAGGCAAAAGTTAAAGACGGGCAGCGCGTCGCCCGTCTTCACTTTTGCCTTTTACCTTTTTACTTTCGCCTTAATCTATTTGGTACGTGGCGACGCTCGTGGGCGTCTCGAAGCAGCGCACCTTGTAGATTTGGACGCGCTCGTCGCCGACGCTTGAGGCGACACGTTCGAGGATGTAGCGGGCGAGGTTTTCCGCCGAGGGGTTCAGCTCCTCGTCGAAGGGCGGCAGCTCGTTGATGTTGCGGTGGTCGAGGTAGGCGACGACCTCGTCGGCCGCCTGTTTCAGCTCGCCGAAGTCGACGAGCAGTCCGATGTGGTCGAGTTCGCGGCCGCGCGCGTAAATCTCGATTTTGTAATTATGGCCGTGGAGGTTTTCGCACTTGCCACGGTAGCCGCGCAACTGGTGCGCGCTAGAAAAGTTACGCTCAATCATCACCTCGAACATGATGGCGGAAGTTTAAGGTCGGGAGTTTAAAGTCGCAAGCGGCGGGAAATCGGGCCGACGGGGCGATTTGAAAAACGCGCGGGCATAAGGAAAGGGGAGCCGTCGCTCCCCTCTTTATGATTGCGGCGGTGGGACTCGAACCCACGCCACCCGCTCGATGCTTGTTGGGCGCTCTACCTAAGCTGAGCTACGCCGACGGGCGCCCGAATCCGAGTCCTTAAGTTAGGTGTCCCCGACTTAAGCTGGCCCTTCAGTGAAGAAGGGAACCTTTCATCAAGCTCCCGCGCGCGCACTATATACAAACTCGGCCGAACAAATCAACATTTCTTTCGCGTCGCCGGAGCAATCAGACGGGCTGTTGGACTTTGAGCGCGTCGTCGTGGAAGACGCGCGCCACTTCCGAGAGGTCGGAGGTCGCGCGGCAGGGCGGGAGACTTTTGAGGAAGAGGCGTCCGTAAGCTTGCGTGCGCAGGCGCGGGTCGAGCACGGCGAGGACGCCCCGGTCGGTCGCCGAGCGGATGAGCCGGCCCAAGCCCTGCTTGAGGCTGATGATGGCCTGCGGCACGCTGTACTCGTAGAAGCTCGACCCGCCCTGCTCCTCGATGAAGCGTTGGCGCGCGGCCACCACGGGGTCGGTCGGCACGGCGAACGGCAGCTTGTCGATGATGACGCACGACAGTTGTTCCCCGCGCACGTCGACGCCCTGCCAGAAGCTCTGCGTGGCGAAGAGCACCGCGTGGGGCGTCGCGCGAAACTTGTCGAGCAGTCCCGCCTTCGACGCGCTCCCCTGCACGAAGCAAGGGAACGAGACGCGCGGGGCGACGCGCTCGTAGAGCGCCTTCATGCCGCTGAACGAAGTCGAGAGGACGAAGGCGCGGCCCTCGGAGATTTCGAGCAGGCGCACGACCTCTTCGGCCGCGGCGTCGAGGAACTGCGCCGAGCGCGGGTCGGGCATGCGCGGCGGGAGATAAAGGACGGCCTGCCGCTCGTAGTCGTAGCCCGAGTGCGCGACGAGCTCTTCCGTCTCTTCGACCAAGCCGAGCCGCTCGCGTATGAAGTTGAAGTTGCCGGCCGAGGCCAACGTCGCCGACGTGAGCACGACCGTCTCGACGCGCTCGAAGAGCTTGTCCTGTAAGAGCGAGGAGACGTCAATCGGCGAGGCGCGTAGGAACGTGCCGCGCCCGCGCCGCTCCGTCCAGTAGACGTAGCGGCGGTCGTCGCCCGCGACGATGAACTCTAGTTGGAAGCGAGCCTCGCGTATGCGGCGGATGATGTTCTCGACCTCGATGGGCTTGTCGCGCAGAGCGTCGAGCGTCGTCTCCATCCTTTGCAGCGCGCCGTCGAGGCCGAGATAGGCGTCGCCGAGCGCGGTCGCCTCAATCTCTCCGTCGCGACCTTTGCGCGCGAACGTCCCCGGCAGCAAGGGGAAGCGTCCCTCCTCCGTGCGCCCCTCGCGCGCGAACCCCATCCAGAACGACTCGCTGAAACGCTGTACGCGGCCCGCCGAGCGGTTCAGCTCGCGGTTCGCGCCGACGTCCGTCACCGGCAGGTTCGAGAGGTCGCGCAGCAAGTCCTCGATTTGATAGTTCGACACCTGCGCGCCGAAGTACTCGGCGGCCACGTCCTCTATCTGGTGCGCCTCGTCGAAGATGACGGCCGAGTAGTCTGGGATGACCTGCCCGTACTCGCCGCCGCGAAGCGCCAAGTCGGCGAAGAAGAGGTGATGGTTGACGACGACGATGTCGGCGTCGGAGGCGCGCTGGCGCATGCGCGTGATGAAGCAGGGGTCGTAGTCGGGGCACTTCTGCCCGAGGCACGTCTCCGAGCGCGCGTCGATGTGACGCCAGAAGGAGAGGTTTTCGGGAAGCTCGGTGAGTTCGGCGCGGTCGCCCGTCTCGGAGTCGCGCGTCCAGCGGCGGACGGTCTCGAAGTGGTCGACGTCGTCGAGTCCGTCGAGTATCGGCGAGGCTTCGGCGCGCTTCGTGCGCTGAAGACAGGCGTAGTTCGAGCGGCCCTTCATGTAGGCGGCGGAGAATTTTCGCGGGAGCACGCGCTGGAGGAAAGGCACGTCCTTCTCCATCAACTGCTCCTGAAGGTTCTTCGTGCCCGTCGAGATGACGACGCGCTGGCCGCGCCCGGCGGCCGCCGCGACGGCCGGGACGAGGTAAGCGAGGGTCTTCCCCGTGCCCGTCCCCGCCTCGACGATTAGATGATGCCGCTCCTCGAACGCGCGCAGGACGGCCTCGGCCATCTCGACTTGACCGGGCCGATACTCGTAGTCGGGGTGCGCCCGCGCGATTAGACCGCCGGGTCCGAAAATCTTTTCCATCTCGTCTGTACTGAGCGGGTGTGGGAGCTTAAGATTCGTGAGGTATCATTCGCGCGACGAAAGACTGTGAGCGCGCTCGTCACGGCTCGGCCTCTTCTTCTTTCGTCTCTTCTTCCGCCTTCTTTTCTTCCACCTTGACGATGCCTATAGACGTGACGAGGCGGCCCTGAAAATCTCCGTCGAACGACGGCCACTCCTTGTCCGGCCCATCGTTCTCGACGTAGAACTCGACGCCCTGATAACGGAGCGCCCAGTAGTCATAACTGGTGTTGCTGCTGATGCTCGCGTTGCCGTAGATGCGCAACACATCGGCGACGGTGCTCTCACCGAGGACGATGCCCTTTGTCGTTGAGCCTTTGAACGGGCGCTTCGCCGCGATGTGAAAAATCTTCTTCTCCGCGTCCTCGTAAAAGTAATAGAAGGAGAGGCCAAGCTTCTTGTAGGCCATCTCGCGGGAGTACTTCTTGTGTTTAATGACTTCGTCAGGCTCGCCGTACTCGGCGACGACCTCGGCGGCCGTCGACCGCTCGACGACGACGTTATCGACGCCCCACCCCTCGACGAGCAAGCGCGCGGGGGGCGACGACGGCGCGGACGCGCGCGATTCAGGCGGCGCGTCGCCGACAGCGCCCGCCGCGCAGGCCGCGAGCAGGACGGCGATGAGAGTCGCTCTCAAGAAGTCTCTTCTCAACGGTGCTTGAGGTTTTCGACCATCATGCGGAAGACGAGCGTCTTGTCCCTAATCTCGCGCTTCAGCTCTTCGCGCCGCGCGTCGTCCGAGGCCGCGACGAGTTGCGCGCGCAGGGCGTCAATCTCTTTGAGCAGCTCGACCTCGGCGGGGACGAACTCGCCCTGCTTGAGCATCGAGTAGCCCATGCGCAAATGCTCGGGCGTCTGGAAGTAGGCTTCGAGGTCGATGGGCTTGCCGCGCCCCGAAAGGTTGTCGAACTCCCCTTCGGCCATCGCCCTCTGTATCTGCTCTTCGACCGACTTGAGCGTCATAGAAAAACCTCCCGCGCGTGACGTAAACATTTTACGTCATCGGACGCGGGAGGCGAAATTGTCGAAGGAGCTTTCAGCCGTCAGCTATCAGCCGGAAGAGAGCTGGCGCGCAGCATCTCTAAGACTTAGCACCGACGAAGCGGCGGAGGGCCGTGAGCTGAAAGCTGACTGCTGAACGCTTTCGTCAGTCCGCGCCCATCGCTTCGACTTCGGAGGGCTGTCGATGTCGCTTCGCGTAGAGCGGGAAGCGCGCGGCCAGCTCGTGCACCGTCTGCCGCGTCGTCGCCCTGACCTCTTCCGACTCCGGCTCGTTTAAGACCGCCGCGATGAGACGCGCGACTTGCCGCATCTCGTCCTCGCCCATGCCGCGCGTCGTGAGCGCGGGCGTGCCGATGCGTATCCCTGAAGCCGTGAACGGCGAGTTGGTGTCGAACGGGATGGTGTTCTTGTTGACGGTCAGCCCGGCGGCTTCGAGCGCCTTCTCGGCGACTTTGCCGGTGATGCCTTTGCCGTCCATGAACACGTCGAGGAGGACGAGGTGGTTGTCCGTCCCGCCCGAGACGAGGCGGAAGCCCTGCTGCTTGAGTTCGTCGGCGAGCGCCCGCGCGTTGGCGAGGGTGCGTCTTTGGTAGTCGCGGAACTCTTCGGTCAGCGCCTCGCCGAAGGCGACGGCCTTGGCCGCGATGATGTGGACGAGCGGGCCGCCCTGCACGCCGGGGAAGACCTTCTTGTCGACCTCTTTGGCGTGCTCGGCGCGGCACATGATGAGTCCGCCGCGCGGGCCGCGCAGCGTCTTGTGCGTCGTCGTCGTGACGTAGTCGGCGTGCGGGACGGGCGACGGGTGAAGCCCGGCGGCGACCGGCCCGGCGATGTGCGCGATGTCGGCCATCACGCGCGCGCCGACGGATTTGGCAATCTCGCCGATGCGCGCGAAGTCGATGATGCGCGGGTAGGCGGATGCGCCGCAGACTATCATCTTCGGCTTGTGCTGTTCGGCGAGTCTTTGCAGCTCGTCGTAATCTATCTGCTCGGTCTCGCGCGAGACGCCGTAGTCGGCGACCTTGTAGCTGAAGCCGGAGAAGTTTAGCGGATGGCCGTGCGTGAGGTGTCCGCCGTGCGAGAGATTCATGCCGAGAATCTGGTCGCCGTACTGGATGGCGGCGAGGTAGGCGGCCATGTTGGCCTGCGCGCCCGCGTGCGGCTGGACGTTGGCGTGCTCGGCCGCGAAGAGTTGTTTGGCGCGGTCAATCGCCGCCTGCTCGACGACGTCCGTCCACTCGCAGCCGCCGTAGTAGCGTTTGCCCGGCAACCCTTCCGCGTACTTGTTCGTGAAGACCGAGCCCATTGCTTCGAGCACCGCTTCGGAGACGAAGTTCTCCGAGGCGATTAGCTCAAGCCCCTCGGCCTGACGCGCGACCTCGCGGTTGATGGCGTCGCTGATTAACGGGTCGACTTCCGAGAGCGGCGCGTTCAGACGGTCTCTCATCACTCTTCCTCCGGCTGCCTTTGCGGTTGGGAAAGCCCTTTGGGCCGAGATGTTACATCACGCCCCCCGGCCGTGCAATCGGGACGGCCGCCCCGCGCGCCGCGTACTTCGTGGAACTCCGCGCGCCGCTCTGCGTAAATGTAGACACCGTAGACCGGAGCACACTTTCAAGCGCACACGTCGCGCGTGCCTCCAAACATCTTTCAAGGAGAATCCACTGATGCGAGTTTTCCGGGCCGCCGTGCCCGCACTTCTGACCGCCGTCCTGATTGTCTGCTGTGCCGCCAACGTCTCGGCCCGGCAGGGTCAGCCCGAAGAGCAGCCCGACCGGACGCTCGACGCCGCCGCGCGCGCGCAGGTCATCGACGCCGCCATCAAGCGGCTCAACGAATCCTACGTCTTCCCCGAGGTCGCGAAAAAGATGGAGGCGACCGTGCGCGAGACGCAGCGCAAAGGTGAATACGATTCGATTACGAGCGCGCGGCAGTTCGCCGAGCGTCTGACTAACGACTTCCAAGCCGTGAGCCGCGACAAGCACCTGCGCGTGCGCTACAGCCACCAGCCGATTCCCGAACGCGGCCCGCAGCAGCCGCGCGAGCCTTCGGCCGAAGAGCGCGCCGAGCGCCAGCGCGAACTCGGTTGGATTAACCACGGCTTCGACCGCGTCGAGCGCCTGCCCGGCAACGTCGGCTACATCGAGCTGCGCGGCTTCTTCGACCCGGAGTTGGGCGCGGAGACGGTCGCCGCCGCGATGAACTTCGTCTCGGGCACGGACGCGCTCATTATCGACCTCCGGCGCAACGGCGGCGGAAGCCCCGACATGGTCGCGCTCATCTGTTCGTACCTCTTCGGCCCCGAACCCGTCCACCTCAACGACCTCTACTGGCGCGAGGGCGACCGCACGGACGAGTTCTGGACGCGCAAAGAGGTGGCGGGCCGCCGCTACCTCGGCAAAGACGTTTACGTCTTGACGAGCAGCCGCACCTTCTCGGGCGCGGAGGAGTTTTCTTACAACCTGAAGAACCTGAAGCGCGCGACGCTCGTCGGCGAGACGACGGGCGGCGGCGCGCATCCGGGCCGCATGGCGCGTCTCGCCGAACACTTCGGGATGTTCGTCCCGACGGGCCGCGCCATCAGCCCCGTCACGAAGACGAACTGGGAGGGGACGGGCGTCGAGCCGGACGTGCGGGTGACGGCCGACAAGGCCCTGAAGACCGCGCACCTCTTCGCTCTGCGCAAACAGTTTGAGCGCGTCACGGACGGCGGGCTGAAGGGCGAGATGCGAAGGCTCATCGAGACTCTCCAGACCGAACTCGGCGAACCCGGCGCGGGCAAATAAACGGGCGGCCGACATAAACGACAACGTCTGAGGGGCGCGGTGGAGTTACCGCGCCCCTCTCGTCTTTAACGGGCCGCGACCTCTTCGGCGCGCGCGCAAACGACTCGCCGGGGCGCTTGCAACTCCCGCCCACAATCGCGCACAATGGCGGCCTAATCTCCCAGACGGGTTGCACTTCAAAATTCGAGAGATGACACGGAGAGGTCTTGACATGAGATTCAACGACTCACTTAGGCGCGCGCTCTTTTCGTTCCTGACCGCCGCCGCGCTCGCCGCCACCCTTGCCGCCTCGGGCGGCGCGGCCGCGCAGGACGCCGCCAAGCAGAACCCACCGCCCGCCTCGAAGGGCGAGGTCGAGCTGGGCCAGAAGATCAACAAGGCTCCGGACGCCGCCGCGAAGCTCGCGCTCGCCGAGGAGTTCGTCAAGAAGTATCCGAAGAGCGCCTACCGGCAGCAACTCTCCGAGTACGTCGGCGGCGAGGTCAACGCCGTCACCGACCCGGCGCAGAAGCTCACGCTCGTCGAGAAGTACATCGCCGCCTTCAACGCCCCCGGCGAGGGCGACCGCATGACGCCCGTCCTCATCGACCTCTACGTCACGGCCAACCGCCTCGACGACGCCTACCGCGTGGCCGCCCCGTGGCTCACCGCCAACCCGTCGAACGTGCGTATGCGGACGCGGCTCGCGCTCGTCGGCATCGGCGAGGCGCAGAAGCAGAACCCGAAGTTCGCGACGCAGAGCATCGAGTACGCGCGTCAGGCCGTCGCCCTGATGGAGGCCCCGGCCAGCCCTGCGGGCGAGACGGACGCGGCGCAGTGGCAAACGTTCAAGGCGCAGTGGCAGCCGCAGCTTCATCAGGCGCTCGGCATCGTCGCGTGGAGCGCGAACAACGCGGCCGAGGCGCGCACCCACTTCGACAAGGCCATCGCCTTAAACATCGCCGACCCGACGACCTTCGTCCTCTCGGCCGACTTGGCCGACCGCGAGTACGTGGCGATGGCCGAGAAGTACAAGTCGATGAGTCCGGGCGCGGAGCAGGACGCGCAGCTCAAGCGCGCGCTCGAAAAACTCGATCAGGCGATTGACCTCTACGCGCGCGCCGTCGCGCACGCCGAGGGCAAGCCCGAGTACGCGGCCCTGCGCACGCAGGTCATGGAGCCTCTGACGGCCTACTACAAGTACCGTCACAACGGCTCGACCGACGGCCTCCAACAACTCATCGACAAGCACAAGCCGGCGGCCAAACCCTAAATTCAAGTGACGAGTGACAAGTGACGAGTGACGAGCAAGAAGCTAACGGCTCGTCACTCGTCACTGTTTTCTTCACTTTTGCCTTTTACCTTTTGCCCTCTGAATCTTACCTATGCGCTGGTCACAATTCTTCATCCCCACGCTGCGCGAAGACCCGGCCGACGCCGAAGTGGTCTCGCACCGTCTGCTCCTTCGCGCCGGCCTCATCCGCCAGCTCGGCGCGGGCATCTACTCTTACCTCCCGCTCGCGCAGCGCGTGTCGCTTCGCATCCAGAAAATCCTGCGCGAGGAAATGAGCCGCATCGGCGGTCAGGAGTTTTACTTGCCGGCGCTCCACCCGGCCGAGGTCTGGAAGGAGTCAGGGCGTTGGACGGCCATCGGCGCTGACATGTTCCGCTTCAAAGACCGCAAGGACGCGGACATGTGTCTCGGTATGACGCACGAGGAGATTTTCACCTCCATCGCGCGCCACGAAGTTCGCTCCTACAAACAACTCCCGCAGGTCTGGTATCAGATACAGATTAAGTTCCGCGACGAGCCGCGCCCCAAGTCGGGGCTGATGCGCCTCAGAACCTTCATCATGAAGGACGCCTACTCGTTCGACGTCGACCGCGCCGGACTCGACAAGTCTTTCGCCGACCAGCGCGAAGCCTACAAACGCATCTTCGCGCGCTGCGGTTTGAAAGCCGTCATCGTCGAAGCCTCTTCGGGCGCGATGGGCGGCTCGGAGTCGAACGAGTTCATCGTCCGAACGCCTGCTGGCGAAGACCTCATCGCCTCGTGCGAGGCTTGCGGCTACGCGGCCAACGTCGAGAAGGCGACCTCGCGTCTGCCCGCCGTCCAAGACGAGGACGGCCCGGACGCGCCGGAAGAGTTCCCGACTCCGGGCGTGCGCACCATCGAAGACCTGACTACATTTGCGGGCGGCGCACCGTCCGAACGTCAAATCAAGTCGCTCGTCTACGTCGCCACGGACGCGACGACGAACGAGCAGTATGCGGCGCTCGCGCTACTGCGCGGCGACCACCCTCTGCACGAGACGAAGCTCGCCGACTCGCTCGGCGCGTCTCAGGTCAGGGGCGCGCACCCCGAGGAGATACGCGAGTTGCTCGGCGCTTCGGCCGGAAGTCTCGGCGGCGTCGGCGCGCACGAACGCGCGCGCGCGGCGAAGAAACGTCTTCGCATCATCGCCGACGAAGCCCTGCGCGGCCGTCGCAACATGACGACGGGCGCGAACAAGGACGAGCACCACCTGCGCGGCGTCGATATCGAGCGCGACATCAAGCCGGACGTGTGGGCCGACCTGCGCGCGGTCGCTTCGGGCGAGGCGTGCCCGCGTTGCGAGGCGGGCGTGCTCGACGTTTACAAGGGCATGGAGGTCGGCCACATCTTCAAGCTCGGCACGAAGTATTCCGAGGCGATGGGCGCGACCGTCTTGACGCAGGACGGCAAGGAAGTGCCCATCGTCATGGGCAGCTACGGCATCGGCGTCGAGCGCATCATGACGGCGGCCGTCGAGGCGCATCACGATGCGGACGGCATCAAGTGGCCGAAGTCAATCGCGCCATTCGACGCCGTTGTCACCGTCACGAACGTCAAGAACGAGGAGATGAGCACGGCGGGCGAACGTCTCTACGAAGAACTACAACGCGCGGGCCTCGAAGTCCTCCTCGACGACCGAGACGAGCGCGCGGGCGTCAAGTTCAAGGACGCTGACCTCATCGGCGTCCCCTTCCGCGTCACGGTCGGCAAAAAAATCACCGAAGGCAACGTCGAATTGTTCGACCGCGCCACGAAGCAGTCGGAAGACATCTCCCTCGCGGATGTCGGCGGCGAGTTGCAGCGTCGCGTCTTCGAGGGCGTTTAGACCGCGCGCAGACGACAGTGATTCGCCTTTAGTCGACGCGGAAATCGCGGAAATTGCGGACTTTGTTTGCTGGTTTGACAAAGTTCCGCCGCCCGGTTTATTCTCCCGTCGGCTTCGTAAGGAAAGGCAGAGTCTCCCACTCTTTCCGACCTCACAAATCCAATGACAACCGAATAGGACTCCCGACGACGACGCGGACGTGTGTGCCGATAGCACCCGTCAGAGCCGACGAGCGGAGAAGTGCATCATGCGCCCCCTTCCGACGGGGGCGGCGAAGCTCATCTTCCGCGAGTCGCGCGCTCGTGTGCGCCGTTCTCTATCGAAGTCCGTCCCAAATGTCACGAATGAGTGGCGAGGGGACTTCGAGGGCGTCACGGAGAGCCTTAAGCTGCCGACCCGAAAACCTTCCCTCGCGTCGATAGAAGGTCGCAACGGGCGGCACGAACCATTTGTGCAGTTTGAAAAGTAAGGAGCAAGTTTTCTGAAATGAGCGCGACGTTTTCTCCGCCTGTCAATCAAACGGACGCCTTCACCAAGCACCTCGGCATGTTCACCCATCCGAAGGGCGCAAATCTCATCGAGCGCACGCGCCCCCTTGGCGAGTGGCTCAACCAGCGCATGGAACTCGGCACGTGGCCCTACAGCCGCGCGCTCGAAACCTCGCCCGCCACGGACGCGCGCGTTAGAAGCTCGAACGGCCGTCTCGTCGAGGGCGTCAATTTCGGCTCGCAAGATTACCTCGGCCTCTCGTCGCACGACTCCGTCCACGCGGCCGCCATCCGCGCGCTTTCGGACTACGGCCCGCACAGCGCGGCCTCGGCCATCCTGCAAGGCAACACGGGTTTGTCGCGCCGACTTGAGCGCGCCATCTCTGAGCACGTCCGCGCAGAGCACGTGCTTCTCTTCCCGACGGGTTGGGCCGCGGGCTTCGGCACCATCGTCGGCCTCGTGCGCCCGAACGATTACGTCGTGCTCGACCAGAACGCGCACGCCTGCCTGATGCAGGGCGCGCGCGCCGCGACCGACAAGCACACTTTCTACCGACACAACGACGTCGACGACGCGCGCCGCAAGCTCGAAAAGATTCGCGCGAAGGATAAGGAGAACGCGGTGCTGGTCGTCACCGAGGGCATCTTCTCGATGGACTCGGACAGCCCCGATATACGCC
>DASUNL010000623.1:0-2520 GCA_036277175.1 Pyrinomonadaceae bacterium
CAAGCTCGACAAGATTGGGGCGGAGGGCGTGGCGAAAGAGTTGGCGACGCGCGGCGTCGCGGACGAGGCGGGCGTCAAGCTCCTGCGCTTCTTCGACGGCGTGGCGTCTCTCGATAAGGCGGCGGCGCTCGTCGCGGACGGCGACGCCGAGACGGAAGTCGGCGCTTTGAACGCGGCCGTGCTCGGACGCCTCGTCGAGTTTGTCGGCGACAACGAAACGGGCGCGCGCGGCTGCGAGGAGCTTCGGCAGATTTTAAGTTACGCGGAGGCGTTGGGCGCGGGCCGCTTCATAAGGATTGACCCGAGCCTCGCGCGCGGCCTCGCCTACTACACGGGCGCGATTATGGAGGCGAACGTGCCCGACCTTTCGGGGAGTCTCGGCGGCGGCGGTCGTTACGACAACCTCGTCGGCATGTTCGCGGGGCGCGACATCCCCGCGTGCGGCTTCTCGCTCGGACTCGAACGCATCGTCGTCGTGATGAGCGAGCGCGGGATGTTTCCCTCGGAGCTGACGGGCGCGAACGCCGATGTGCTCGTCACGGTCTGGGACGAACAGTCAATCGAGATTTCGCTCGCCCTCGCGCGCGAGCTGCGCGAGGCGGGCCTGCGCGTCGAGCTTTACCCGGAGGCCGACAAAGTCGGCAAGCAGTTTAAGTACGCCTCGGCGCGCTCGATTCCGTTCGTCGTCGTCGCCGGGCCGGACGAGCGGGCGCGCGGCGAGGTCGCTTTGAAGGACATGCGGACGGGCGAGCAGCAGAACTTGAAAGCGTCGGACGCGGCGCGCGTCGTGCGCGAAGGGTTGGACGCCGCGCGGAAGTGAATGAAGTGGACGGACGCGGACGAGTCTTTAAGAATAACCTTCGTCTTTAAGAGTAACCTTTGATGGAAAGAGAAATCGCACTCGACGACCTCGGAAACCTTGAGCGCACGCACTCATGCGGCTCGCTACGCGCGTCGGACGCGGGGGCTACAGTCATCTTGATGGGATGGGTCGCGCGTCGGCGCGACTTCGGCCCGCTCACGTTCTTCGATTTGCGCGACCGCGACGGGCTAACGCAGGTCGTCTTCAACGAGGAGACTGCGGCGGACGCGCACGCGCGCGCCAAAGTGCCGCGCGGCGAGTACGTCATCGCCGTCCGTGGCGAAGTCGTCTTGCGCGAGGAGGGCGCGCGCAACCCGAAGCTTGAGACCGGCGAGGTCGAGGTGCAGGCGCGCGAAATCTGGATTCTCAACGACGCGCGCACGCCCCCCTTCCAACTCGAAGTCGCGGGCAACGAGGCGCTCGCCGCCGAAGACCTGCGACTGAAGTATCGCTACCTCGATTTGCGTCGGCCGCAGCTACAGGCGAACCTGCGCCTGCGCCACCGCGTCATCGCCGAGATTCACCGCTACATGGACGAGCAGGGTTTCACGGAGATTGAAACCCCCGTGATGATTAAGTCGACGCCCGAGGGCGCGCGCGATTACGTCGTGCCGTCGCGCACCTTCCCCGGAAAGTTCTACGCGCTGCCGCAGTCGCCGCAGCTCTTCAAGCAACTGTGCATGATTGCGGGCCTCGACAAGTACTACCAGATTGCGCGCTGCTTCCGCGACGAAGACCTGCGCGCCGACCGCCAGCCCGAGTTCACGCAGTTGGACGTCGAGATGAGCTTCGCCACGCTCGAACAGGTCTACACGCTCGTCGAGGGTCTGTTCGCGCGCGTCTTCAAGTTAATCGGCGTCGAGTTGGAGACGCCGTTTCCGCGCTTCGCTTACGCGGAGGCGATGCGCCGCTTCGGTTCGGACAAGCCCGACCTGCGCTTCGGGATGGAGCTGCAAGACCTCTCGGCCGCGCTTTCCGAGACGACGTTTGCGCCGTTCGCCTCCGTGCTCGGCGCGGGCGGCGAAGTTAAAGGCATCATCGTGCGGGGCGGCGCGACGCTCTCGCGCAAAATGCTCGACGAGTTGCAGGAGCACGCGCGTCGCTACGGCGCGGGCGCGCTCGCGTGGGTCAAGCTCGGCGACGAAGTGACCTCTTCGCTCCTCAAGGCTCTGGGCGCGGACACCGTCGCGCGCGTGGCCGAGGCGGCTGGCGCGGAAAAGGGTGATGCCGTGCTCGTCGTCGCGGGCACGCGCAAAGTCGTCGCGGCGAGTTTAGGCGCTCTGCGCAACGAGGTCGCGCGGCGCGAGAAGCTGATTCCGGAGGGCGTCTACAAGCCTCTGTGGGTGACGGAGTTTCCGATGTTCGAGTTCAACGAGTCGGACGGGCGCTACTACGCGATGCACCACCCTTTCACCTCGCCCCACGACGAAGACCTCGCGCTCTTAGACCGCGCCGTCAACGGCGGTGAGACCGAGCTTTTGGGTCGCTTGCGCGCGAAGGCTTACGACCCCGTCATCAACGGCGTCGAGATGGCGTCGGGCTCGATTCGTATCCACCGCCGCGACGTGCAGCGTCTCATCTTCAAGGCGCTCGGCCTCACGGAGGAAGAGGCGCGCCAGCGTTTCGGCTTCTTCATGGACGCGCTCGAATACGGCACG
>DASUNL010000624.1:0-21683 GCA_036277175.1 Pyrinomonadaceae bacterium
TCGTCGGCGTGTCCCACCACGGCCTCTGAGGGATGTAAGCCGTGACGATGTCTATCAGCCCCTCGTTCGAGTAGTCGCAGACGACGTGGAGCGGTGAACGCACCTTCCCGCTCAGGCGGAAGTAGCCGAGGAGCAGGCAGCGGCCCTCGTCGGGGTAGTGCTCAAGAATTCTACTCCTTCCGGCGACCGCCTCCAACAAGTCGCTCTCGTCGAAGCCTTCCTCGACCATGTGCCGGATGGCGTGTATGCGGACGCGGTACTGCCGCGAGTGGATTAGACGCTTAACCTCTTCGAGTAATTCCCGCTCGGCGCTCATGCGTCTGAAGGTTCGGGCTCCCCTGCTCCCCACACGTCCACGAAAATCTCCATCGTGCCGCCGCAGACCATGCCCTCTTCGCTGGCCTCGTCGGCGGTGAGGCTGAAGCGTTGGAGCGCGGGGCGGCCGGTGCGCATCGCCTCGCGCGCCTCGGCCCAGACCTCGGCCTCGACGCAGCCGCCGCCGACCGTCCCGGCCGTCGCGCCGCTCTCGAAGAAGAGCATCTTCGCGCCGCGACGTTGCGGCGTCGAGCCGCGCGTCTCGGCGACCGTCGCGACGACGACGCGCCGCCCCTCGGCGCGCTCCCCCTCAATGAGCCGGTAGAGTTCGAGTTGCGAAAGCATTACGGCTCGTCGGGCGGCGGCGGCGTGTCGTTAGTCGTCGTCGTGCGCTCGGGTTCGCCGGTCGTGTTGATGGCGGGCGTGGCCGTCGTGTTGGTCGTCGGCCCGCCCTGCTCGTTCTCGGCGGCCTCGATGCGCGCCTTGATGCGCTCCACCTCGTTGTCGGCCGACGCAACGGCCGACTCCAGACGGGCGCGGCTCGTGGTCAGCATTTGGAGTTGCGTCTGGACGCGCTCGCGCTCGCGCTCAAGGCTGCGGCGGATTGACTCGCGCACGGCCGCGGGGTTCAGCGACCCGATGAGCGCCGCGCGCCGCTCGATGGCGTCAGACTCAAGCTCCTCTTCGAGCTGCGCGGCGCGCTCTTGGAGGGCGAACTCCTTGTCCATCACGTCGCGCAACTGCGCGCGCAGGCCCTCGGCCCTCTGCTCGGCGCGCGTCAGTCGTTCGAGGTCGACGAGGATGCGCTGCTCGCCCTTGAGCTGCGTCACCTCGTCCGACAACTTCGTCACCGTCTCCGAGAGCTTATCGACGGTCTCGCGCATCTGCTCGCGCTCCGCCTCGTCGGCCGCACGCCGCGCCGGCGTCGTCGTGCGGCCCGCGCGGCGGCGCGGCACGACCGCGTCGTCCTGCCCGCTCGCCTCATCGGCCGAAGAGACAAGGCGCGGCTCCGATGCGTCGGGCGTCGGCAGCGGCGTCGGGACGGGCGAGGCCGCGCGCGTGCGCACGGGGCTGGTCGCGCGTCGCGAAGGGCGCGTGCGCGTCTGCTGCGCGCTCGCCTCGAAGACGACGAGGGGCGCGACGAGGGCCGACGCCGCGAGCAGCGCGAACGTCCGTTTGAGTTGTTTGAGCTTCATCCTGACCTCCGGCGAAAAACCTATCCGAGCGGTCTCCCTTACACGCCGCGCGCCGACGCGCGGTTCCACTCTCACCCCGACTGAATCTTAAAGCTGATGTCGACGGCGCGCGCCGAGTGAGTCAGCGCGCCGACGCTGATGAGGTCGACGCCCGCCTCCGCGTAGGCGCGCACGTTCGCGAGCGTGATGCCGCCCGACGACTCCAAAAGGACGTGCGGCGAAAGCTCGCGCGCGACGAGGACGAGGTGCGCCGTCTCTTCGGGCGTGCGGTTGTCGAGAAGAAGTATGTCCGCGCCCGCGCGGACGGCCTCGCGCAACTCCTTCTCGCTCGTCACCTCGACCTCAATCTTGTGCAGGTGTCCCACGCTCTTGCGCGCGCGCTCGACGGCCGTCTCGACCCCGCCCGCGAGCGCAATGTGGTTGTCCTTGATGAGCACGCCGTCGTCGAGTCCGAAGCGGTGATTGCGCCCGCCGCCCGCCTGCACGGCGTACTTCTCAAGCATGCGGAGGCCCGGCGTCGTCTTGCGCGTGTCGACGACCTGCGCCTGCGTGCCCTCGACGGCGCGGACGAACTCGCGCGTCAGGGTCGCCACGCCCGAGAGGCGTTGCAGGAGGTTGAGCGCGAGTCGCTCGCCCGCGAGCAGCACGTCGGCGAAGCCGCTCGTGCGCGCGATGACCTTGCCCGCTTCGACCTCGTCGCCGTCGGAGACGAAGGCTTCGAGTTGTTGACCCGAGTCGAGCGTCGAGAAGACGCTCTCGGCGGCTTCGAGTCCGGCGACGACCATCGGTTCTTTGGCGAGGAAGCGACCGCGCGCGCGCTGCTGCCGCATCACGACCGACTGCGTCGTGATGTCGCCGCGCCCGAGGTCTTCGTTGAGGAACGCGCCGATTTGTGAATAGAGCGCACCCTCGTCGAGCCAGCTCATCCCTCTAGTGCCTCCTGCATCTCGGCCAGCGCGCTGATTCGTTGCCGCACGTCGTCCGAGCGTTGCCGCAGTTCCGCCACCTTCTCGGCCGGCGCGCGCTCCGTGAACTGCGGGTTCGAGAGCTGCGCCTCGACCTTCTCAAGCTCGCGCCCCAACTTCTCGCGCTCGCGCCCGATGCGCTCGGCCTCGCGCGCAAAATCAATCAAGCCTTCGAGCGGGACGGCCACCTCGACGCCGCCCGAGAGCGCCTGTCGCGCGGAGGCGCGCGGCAAGGCGGGCATCTCTTCGTGAAGCGCCACGTCGCTCGCGCGCGTCAGACGCATGATTTGCGCGACGCTCTGGCCGAAGACCTTCTGCGCGCCGTTCGCGCCCGCCGAGATGACGACGCGCACCTGCTCGCCCGGCTTCACGTTAAGTTCCGTGCGTATGTTGCGCACGCGCGAGACGAGTTCGATGACGGACTGCATCTCGCGCTCGGCGCGCTCGTCAATCAGAGCCTCTTGGGCTTGCGGGTAAGACGTGAGCATGACGGTCGGAGAAGCGTCCGACTCGCGGTAGGCCGCGTGATGCGACTCGCGCCCGACGCCCGGCAACATCTGCCACAACTCTTCGGTGACGAACGGCATGAACGGGTGGAGCAGACGAAGCGCCTGCTCAAGCACGGTGAGCGCGCGGCTGCGTGCCGCGTCGCGCGCCGCGCTGCTTTCGTTCGCCGTCACGTCCTGCTTGCTCAGCTCGATGTACCAGTCGCAGAAGTCGTCCCAGAAGAAGTGGTAAAGCGACTGAACCGCGCCGTGGAAGTCGTAAGAGGCGAGCGCCTCTTCGAGCGCGCGCGCCGTGCGGTTGAGGCGCGAGACAATCCAGCGGTCGTGCAAGGCCCAACTCTCGGGCGCGCCCTCGAAGCCGCAGCCCGTCGACGCGCCCTCGGAGTTGAGCAGACAGAAGCGTGCGGCGTTCCAGATTTTATTCGCAAAGTTGCGATAGCTTTCGACCTGCGCGTCGTTCCAGCGCGTGTCTGTGCTGGCGACCATCGCGAGCGTCAGGCGCGTGGCGTCCACGCCGTACTTGTCGAAGACGACGAGCGGGTCGATGCCGTTGTTCTTCGTCTTCGACATGCGCTGGCCCGCGCGGTCGAGCACCGTGCCCGTGATGTAGACGTCGCGGAAAGGCTCGCGGCCGACGAACTTTCGTCCCGTCATCACCATCCGCGAGACCCACAGAAAGATGATGTCGCGCGCGGTGATGAGCACCGACGTCGGGTAGAAGGTTCGCAGGTCTTCCGTCTCTTCGGGCCAGCCCAAGGTCGAGAAGGGCCAGAGGGCCGACGAGAACCAAGTGTCTAGCACGTCCGGGTCTTGCGTGAGCTTGTCCGTCCCGGCCTTCGCGGCGGCTTCCCGCGCGTCGCGCGCGACGTAGACGCCGCCGTCTTCGTCGTACCACGCGGGGATTTGATGTCCCCACCAGAGCTGGCGCGAGATTGTCCAGTCGCGCAGGTTTTCGAGCCAGTTGGTGTAGACGCGCTCGTATGATTCGGGCGTGAAGCGCGGCTTCCCTTCTTCGCGCAGAAGGGCCAGAGCCATGTCGCGCATCTCGTCCATCCGGCAGAACCACTGCGTCGAAATCAGAGGCTCGATGACGGTCTTGCAACGCTCGCACTTCGAGATGGCGAACTCGTAATCGACGACCTTCTCTAGAAGCCCCGCCTCCTCGAACTTCTCGACGACCAGCTCGCGCGCCTTGTAGCGGTCAAGCCCCGCGAACTCCGCGCCCGCTTCCTCGGTCATCTTTGCGTTGTGGTCGATGACGACCACCTGCGGCAGTTCGTGACGCAAGCCCATCTCGTAATCGTTCGGGTCGTGCGCGGGCGTAATCTTGACCGCGCCCGTGCCGAACTCGGGGTCGACGTACTCGTCCGCGATGAGCGGAATCTCGCGCGACGCGAGCGGGAGCAGGAGCGTCTGGCCGACGAGTTCGCGGTATCGCTCGTCGTTCGGGTTGACGGCGACGGCCGTGTCGCCGAGCATCGTCTCAGGTCGCGTCGTCGCGACGGTGATGCGGCGCGCTGAATCTTTGAACGGGTATTGCAGGTAGTAGAGCTTGCCGCCTTGCGGGTTGCGCTCGACTTCGAGGTCGGAGAGCACGGTCTGGTCGGTCGGGCACCAGTTGACAATGCGCGCGCCACGGTAGATGTGGCCCTCCTCGTAAAGACGGACGAAGACTTCGCGGACGGCGCGCGACAATCCCTCGTCCATCGTGAAACGCTCGCGCGACCAATCGACGCTCGCGCCCTCGCGCCGCATCTGCTGCGTAATCTGCCCGCCCGACGCGGCCTTCCACTCCCACACGCGCTCGACGAAACGCTCGCGACCGAGGTCGTGGCGCGTCAGTCCTTCCTTCTTCAACTCGCGGCTGACGACCATCTGCGTCGAGATGCCGGCGTGATCCATCCCCGTCAGCCAGAGCGTGCGAAAGCCGCGCATGCGGTGGTAGCGCACGAGCACGTCCATGAAGACGTGTTGGAGCGCGTGGCCCATGTGGAGCGAGCCGGTGACGTTCGGCGGCGGGATGACGATTGAGTAGACGGGGGCCGAGGGGTCTCGGTTGATTTCGGGCGTGAAGCAGCCCTCGCGCTCCCAGCGCGCGTAGTGGCGCGCCTCGGCCTGTTTCGGGTCGTAAGTCTTCGGTATCTCCATAGACGACAAATATACTAGCCGAAGCCTACGCTTCGTCCAAACCAACGGGCGGCGCGCGATACTAAAGTGTTGTGCCCGCCGCCGTCGTTCGCATAGAATCCGTCGGCCGTCCTCCTCGCCCAACTCAAAATCCGTCCGAGTTCACAGTCGAAAGGAGACGCACATCATGCAGAACACGGTCGTGGGCGAGGTCTCGCTCTTCCCCTACAACTTCACGCCGGAGGCTTTCCTGCGGTGCGACGGGGGCAATGGGAACGTGGGGGAGCACGAGGCGCTGTTCAGGCTCATCGGGACGAAGTTCGGCGGCGGCGGGTACGAGTTCGCGACGCCCGACTACCGCGACAAAGTCCCGGAGGTCTGGGACAGGGATTACAACAAGTTGGAGCGTAAAGGTCTCAACTACTGCGTCGCGACCCACGGGTTGTTCCCCGACGAGGCGCGCGTCCCCGGCGAGAACCGTGACATGGGCGGCATCGCGCTCTTTGTGTTCGACATAAAAGACTGGGGGCGGGATTGGATGCCCAGCGACGGGCGCACGCTCGACATACGCCAACACCAAGCCCTCTTCAGTCTGTTGGAGACGAGGTTCGGCGGCAACGGGCAGACGGACTTCAAGCTGCCCGACATGCGCAAGAGCGCGCCCAAGGGTTCGCACTACGCCATCTCGCCGGGAGGAATTTATCCGAGTCGCGGCGGCTCGCGCCGAATCGCCGAGGCGCACACCGGCGAAATCAGACTGTTCCCCTACGACTTCGTGCCCGACGGTTGGGCGCTGTGCGACGGAACTTTGCTGCCACTTGAGCGCAACGTAGCCCTCTTTTCGTTGCTCGGAACCACCTTCGGCGGCGACGGTAGACGAACTTTCGCGCTGCCCGACTTGAGCCGCTCGACGCCGCACGGCATGAAGTACTGCATCTGCACGTCGGGCATGTTCCCGCCCCGCCCGTGAAAAAGCCGAAGGCGCGGGAGGAATGAGTTACAACATTCCTCCCGCGCCTTCGGCTTTCCTCTTCCGCTACTTTCCTCTTTCGCGCCTCGCGTCAGCGTCCTTCGTCTTAACGCGCGCGGACTACTTCTGCGCTATCTCGTCGAGGCGTTGTTTGATGAGGCGCTCGGCGAGTTCGGGCACGACCTCCCAAGCAATCTCACGCACCTCTCGCTCCGACAGCAACTCGACGGCGCGGCGCGCTATCTGCTCGATGACTTCGGGCGGGAATTGTCCCGCGTCGAGTCGCGCGGCGGGCGTCGCGCTCGCGCTCTCGGCACTCTGCGCGGGCGCACTCTCGTCGCTTTGCGCGTGCGTGGCGAGCGGCGGGCGCGCGATGTCGCCCTCCACGCTCAGGTCTTCGACGGCATGCGCGCCGTCCGCGTGCTCAGGCTCATCCGACGGCACGACGCGCGGCTCGATGAACTCGCGCGGCGCGGATGCCGAACTACCTTGCGCGAACGTCGAGCCGTCTTCGCCGTAAGGCTCGCGCGAAACCTCGGCCGCCAGTTCTTCGTAGGCCGGCGCGTTGCTCTCCGCGTGCGCGGCGTCGTCGCTCTCCGCGAATGAAGGCGTGGCTTCCGATGAAAGCGCGGCTTCGCCCGCTGAGGACGCGGCTTCGCTCGCGCCGATGCCGTGCGCGGCTTCGGCGAACGCCCCGGCGGCGTCGGCCCGCGCGTCGTGGGCGTCTGCTTCGCGCGCGCCGAACGGGAAGGACGTGGCGGCTCGCTCAGTCTCGCGGCGCGCGGGCGCGGAGAAGGCGTAGGGCGTTTCTTCGTCGAGGTCGAGCACGAAGTCGTCCGACTCGTCGACCGTGGGCGTCGACTCGATGCGGCCGAGGTCGAGCAAAGCGTCGTCGGCCGCCGCCGCGCTGGCTAAGCGCGACGCGAAGACCGGCTCGGCCGAACGCGCGACCGCCGCGCTCGCCTCGACCTTGACCTCGCGGCTCTCGACTTCGACCCCGCGACCCTCTTCCTCGAAGCCGCCCACCGGCGCGTCGAACGCGCGCGAGAACCCTTCGTCCGAAGCCGTCTCGGCGGCTGGCTCTTCCCCTTGTGCAGTCATCCCCATGTGAGTCATCTCTTCAGGTGCGTCGGCGCGGCCGAAGCCCTCGGGCGTCCGCGCCTCGATCATTTGGTCGTCCATGTCTAGATCGTTGAAGCCCGAAGCCGTCTCTGCGGCGCGCGGCGCGGCCTCCGCCGTCTGCATTTGCGGCGCGGGTGTGTGTGCCTCGGCGCGTGCGTCGGTCGCCATGCGTCGCTCGTCGCGCGCGTCGTCGGCGCGCGGCGGCGCGGCCGCCGAAGCTTCTTCGGCCGGAGTCTCCGCCGGCTGTTTGCCGCCGAAGAGCGAGCCGACCTTGCCGACGAGTTCTCTGATTGACTGGAATGGTTTGGTCAAGACTTCATCCGCGCCAACTCTGCGCGCCTCCGCTTCGCTGAAAGGTTCAAACGACCCGACGAGCAAGACGACGGGGATGTCTGCGAGCGTCGCGTCGCGCTTGATGCGCTCGCACAACTCGTAGCCGCCGACGCCGGGCATGTGTACGTCGGCCAGCACCACGTCGGGCCTGCTCCGTTCGATTGCCGCGAGGGCTTCCGCGCCCGTGCCGACCGCCGTGACCTCCATCCCCTCGTCGGAGAAGGTCAGGTGGACGACCTTTTGAATGGTTGGTGAATCGTCGGCGAGAAGCAGTTTCCGGCGTCGGGCAGCCAACGGTCTTCTCCTTTGAGGAACGGCCGCCCGTCGGTGGGGGCTTGCTCCCGCGAGCGCCCTCCCTTCGAGGACTCGCGGCGACGGCGGCGTGGGCGTGACGGGCGCTCCGAAACGGCTTCGACTTAACGCTCCGGCGGAGGCCCGATTTAAACCTAACACCCGCGATTGCGGCGCGTCAAGACTTTTCGGATTAGCGTTTTAGGCGTGACGCGGACGGTTTTTCGAGTCGGGACGCGCGCGCGTTTTTCATCCCGACATCTTCTCCGGCGCGCGGTTCTGGTCGTCGCCGCCCGCCGACTCTTTTTTGATGACGCTCACGCGCCCGTCCCCTTCGAGGCTCGCCCGCTTGACCTCCGCGACGCGCTCGACGCCCTGCTCGCGCAACTGGCTCATCAGTTCGTCCTCCGTAATCATCTCGCGGCGCATGTTGCGGCGGTTCATGCGCCCGTCCTCGACGAGCGCGAGTGCCGGCGGGTGCAGCACGCGGCCGATGGCGCGGAAGCGGTAGCCGAGCCAGTCGAGCGTGTAGTCCCAGAAGATGATCGTCCCGACGAGCAGCGCGCCCTCGGTCACGGACTTGTACTCGCTCCCCATCGCGTTCTGCGCCGCGTCGGCGATGAGCACGACGACGAGCAGGTCAGCGATGTTGAGCATCCCCGAGTCGCGGCGGACGAAGCGCATGAAGGCGAAGAGCAGGAGGTAGACAATCGTCCCGCGCACGACGACTTCGAGGAGCGAGGTCGAGGGGACGAAGATTGACTGCCAGTCGGGGCTGAAGATTTTGTCCATCGCTTCCGTGTCAGCCGGTGAGCGTCACGTCGTCGGCCGTGCCCTCGACTCCGTCCGGGCCGTCCGAGCGCAGGGTGAAACGCTCGCGCGTGCCCGCGTAGCGGTAGGGGCGATGCCAAGGGTCTACGCGGATGACGTGCGCGAGGTAGCGCGGGCTTAAGTGGTCGATGAGCACGACGTGGTCTTCCGAGACGACGTAGAAGCCGCGCTCGCGCCGGAACTCTTCGAGCGCGCCGCGCATCGTTTCGAGGTCGGCGAGCGCGCGCGCACGCTTGCTCCGGTTGACCGAGGCGACGACGCCTTCGAGTTCGCGCACCTCCTCGTCGCCGAGTCGGACGGCCACGACGCGCCACTTCTTGTCCGCGCCCCTCTCCAACTCGAACGACGCCTCGACGAAGACGACCGCGCGCGCCGAAGAAGAGATGGGCGAAAGCTCCGTCATGCGCAAGGGGCCGCGCTTCACTTCGATGGGGGAGTTGCTGTCTTCAGTCGCGCCGCTTTTGTCGCCCGCGTCGCCCTCGCCGCCCGCCCCGTTTTTGTCACTCGCCACGCGCGCGTCATCAGCATCACTTTTGCGCGCGCGCTGACGCGCCTCGAACTCTAGCGCGGCCGATTGGAGAGCGACGCGCGCGCCTTCGAGCTGCCGGTAGTCGAGCGCCTCGGCGAGCCACTCGAAACGCTCCCAACTGCGGTCGCCCGTCCGGAACTCCTCGGCGCGCCAGCCGCCGCCCTCGCCCGCTTCCGTCTCGCCGCCGACCTGTCTCAACAGGACGGCCAGCTCGACCTCTGCCGTCACGACGACCGGCGTCACGCCCGCCGCCGAGACGCTTCGGACTTTGACCGCGCCCGTGTTGAGCGCGAACAACGGCGTCGCCGCGATGGCACGGCGCGCGTCAGAATCCTTGAGCGCGGGCTTCGGCTTCTTCTGCGCCGAGACCGCGACGGACGCAAGCGACGCGACTGCGAGCGCGGACGCGACGACGAGCGCGAGGGCGAGGCCGCCCCCCCAAACCTTGAAGTGGGTTTTCGCGTGGCTCATGGGCTGTCGGGCGGGAGGATGATGCTAAAGCGTTGCATCGTGCGGTCGGCCGCCTCGCGCGCGGCCTGTTCGAGTTCAAGCTCGTTGGGGAAGCGTTCCATGCGCCGCGTTCGGGTGGTCGGGACGGGGATGCGCACGCCGCCGATGGAGGTCGATTGCCGGTAGGGCCGCTGCCAGATGGTGTCTGTGTATTTGAGCGCGCCGGTCTTCGGCTCGTAGACCCAGAGCTTGATGGCGAGACGGCGCGTGTCGGCCCGCCCGATGCTCTCGCGTCCTACATCAACGTCCTCGGCGAGTTCGAGGATGAGGACGTGCGTGTCGGCCGAGTTCTTCGCCTCGCGCTGCGCGTCCTTGCGCGAGAGACGCGAGCCTCCGCGCGCCGCCGAGACGCTCGGCGAATCGGAGAGGCGCGCGAGAAACGACTCCATCACCATCTCGCGCACTTCCGTGTAGACGTGGTGATGCGCGTTCTCCGACTCGTAGACCGAGAGCGTGAGTAGCGCCGTCGAAGCGGGGCGCTGGCCTCCGCGCGGGATGCTTTCAGACTCGCCCTCTTCGGCCACAGGCTCGGGCGTCGGCGTCGGCACGGGGCTGATGGGCTTTGTCGAGCGGCGGCCCGACTGCGCGGCGGCGTCGAGTGTCCACGCGCACGCGGCGAGCGCGGCTAAGAGGACGAGCGCGCAGGCGACGGCGCGTCGGAGGGCGAGGCCCTTGGTCGTCGGCGCGTCGTTCGTTTCGCCCGGACGTGAATCTTTGAGACGGGACACGGCGGAGACCTCCCTTCTTCCGGCGCGGGGCTTCGAGACGGTTTCTCGCGGGAGAGACTCGGCGAGCGGGTCGCTCGTTGCTTATTGCCCCTGAGCCTTGCTGATGAGCATGCGCAGCATGATCTGTAGCTGCGAGGTCGTGAAAGGCTTGGGGAGGAAGACGACCGCGCCGGCCGCGAAGCTGTCCGACGAGAGCTTCGGGTTCTGCTCGGCCGTCATCATCATCACCGGAATCTTCATCAGGCGTCGCTCGGTGCGCATGTAGCGGACAAGCTCCGGCCCTTGTATGTGCGGCATCACGACGTCGAAGATGGCCGCGAGGAAGTCGCCCTCGGATTGCAGGAACTTGTAAGCCTCGCGCCCGTCGCGCGCCGTCACGACCTCGAAACCTTCCTTCTCTACGATGGCCGTAACGAGGCGGAGGATGGCCGGGTCGTCGTCGGCGACGAGGATGCGCCGTGATGAGGACGGGTTTTGCTCAGTCAATTCTTTTACACCTCCACCGCCCGGCCCGACGAGTCGGCGCGGGCGAGGCGCGCGGCCAGAAGGATGGCGGCCGTCATGCTCGAATGCTCGGCCACGCCGCGCCCCGCGATGTCAAACGCCGTCCCGTGATCCACGGAAGTCCTGATGAACGGGAGGCCCAAAGTGACGTTGACGGCCTCGCCGAACGAGAGGCACTTGACCGGAATCATCGCCTGATCATGGTAGCACGAAACGACGACGTCGAACTCGCCGCGCGCCGCCCGCAGGAAAACCGTGTCGGCCGAGAACGGCCCCGCCGCGTCGACGCCGTGCGCCTCGCGGCACTCCTCGACGGCCGGCGCAATCTCGGCCGCCTCCTCGACGCCGAACAGTCCGCCCTCCGCCCCGTGCGGGTTCAGCGCCGCGACCGCGATGCGCGGCCGCTCGATGCCCCAACGCCGAAGCTCGCGCTCGGCGAGCAGGACGACGCGCACGATGCGCTCGCGGCGGACGAGCGTGATGGCCTCGGCGAGCGGGACGTGCGTCGAGATGAGGACGATGCGCAGGTTCGAGGCGACGAAGGCCATCGCGCACTCTTCCGCGCCCGTCAGGTGTTGCAGGAACTCTGTGTGACCGGGGAAGCTGTAGCCGCCGAGGAAGAGCGCGCGCTTGTTGATGGGCGCGGTCGAGATGGCGTCGAGCCGACCGGCGGCGCACAACCCGACGGCCGACTCGATGTACTCGGCCGCCGCCTTCCCCGCGCGCCCCGACTCGACGCCCATCTCGACGGCCGCCCCGATGTTGTCGAGGTGGTAGATGACGGGCGCGTCTGGCGCGTCGGGCAGCTCCTCGCCCGCGCGGACTATCTCGTAGCCGCAGCGCAGGTCGAGCGTGCGCGCCGTGTGGGCGAGCAGTTGCGCGTCGCCGACGACGACGGGCGCGCAGGCGGCGAGCACCTCCGGCTCGGCCACCGCCTTGAGCACGACCTCGGGGCCGATGCCTGCGGGGTCGCCCATCGTGATGCCGATGCGCGGACGCGCCGGGTCGCGTGAGCCGAGGTCGGCGCGCGCGCCCGCTGACGTATGAGTAGCGTCGGTCATGGCGCTGCTCCCGAAGCGCGTGAGGGTTTCAGGGGCCGAGCCCGCCTAGTCGTCGGACTCTTCCTCGCCGCCGTCGTCGTCGTCGTCGTCATCGCCGCCGCCGTCGCGGTCTTCGGCCTTGAACATGTATTTGATGTTGTGCTTGAGCAGCATGACGTTGGGCTCGCCGCGACGGTTAATCTTGAGCGCCGAGCGGTCGTACCACTCAATCGTGCCGACGACCTCCTCGCCGTCCTGAAGCACGATGACCATCAGCGTGTGCGCGTCCATCTGCTTCTTGTAGTAGAAGATTTCCGCGCTCGTCTCGGCGGGCGGAATCTTCTTTCGCCCCATCGGCCCGGACGACTGCGACCCCGCCCCGCCGCCGGAAGACTCCCTCGAATGCTCGCGCGGGCCGCCGCCGCCGCTGCCGCCGCGTCCCGGCGCGCCGCCGCGACTCGGCTCGCCGCGATCGCGGCCCCCGCCCCCGCTTTGGTGCGGGTGGTGCGACTCGCCGCGTCCCTTCACCTCGGCGAGCGTCGTTCGGATAAGTTTACGGTTCACTTCTTCAATCACCTCCACGAGTGCTTAGCAAAAAGATTGCACGGGGCCGTCTATCTGGGGCGTCGGGGTGTTCACGAAATCCGCCTCTGGGCGGCCGGGACAAGACGAGGGTTTGCATGGACTCCGGCCCGTGCTGTGTGTCCTGATTAGAAAAGACGGGAAACGGCCTTTACCCGAGATTGATTCCAATCCTGTCAGGTTTGCGCGACACTCTACACAAGTTAAAGGCAAAAGGCAACGGGGCAGTGACGGGTGACGAGTGACGAGTGACGAGCAAGAGTTCGGAAGCTCAAAGTCGAAGAGTAGAAGCCCGGCCGTCTTGACCGGGCTTCTACTCTTCGACTCCGAACTCCGGACTCAAAACTCCGGACTTGCCTTTAACTCGTCACTCGTCACTCGCCACTCGCCACTGCTTTTAGTCGGCCTTCTTGCGGATGAAGGTCGGGACGTCGAGGTCGTCGGAGCGCGAAGGCGGCGTGCGCGGCGGGCCGTCGTTGCCGGGCGTGGGCGGCGTGTAGCGCGGCGGCGGGACGTGCGCGCCGGCGTGCGTGGCCGTCGTGTTGAGGTCGGCGATTTCTTTGTCGAAGCCCGTCGCGATGACGGTGATCTTCATCTCGTCGCGCAGGTTCTCGTCGATGACCGCGCCGAAGATGATGTTGGCGTCGTCGTCCGCGGCCTCGCGGATGGTCGTTGCCGCCTCGTTCACTTCGTAAAGCTTGAGGTCACTGCCGCCCGTGATGTTGATGAGCACGCCCTTCGCGCCCTCAATCGTCGCCTCTTCGAGGAGCGGGCTGGAGATGGCCTGCTGCGTTGCTTCGAGCGCGCGGTTCTCTCCGCTCGCTCTTCCTGCGCCCATCAAGGCGAGGCCCATCCCGGCCATGATGGTTTTGACGTCGGCGAAGTCGAGGTTGATTAAGCCGGGGACGATGATGAGGTCGCTGATGCCCTGCACGGCCTGACGCAAGACGTCGTCGGCGAGCTTGAACGAGTCCTGCAAAGAGACGTTTCTATCGACCGTGTGGAGCAGACGCTCGTTCGGAATCGTGATGACGGTATCGACGCACTCGCGCAGCTCGCGCAAGCCTATCTCGGCCTGCGTCATCCGTCGCTTGCCCTCGAAGTGGAAAGGCTTGGTGACGACGGCGACCGTCAGCGCGCTCAACTCCGTGGCGAGCGAGGCGATGATGGGGGCCGCGCCCGTGCCCGTGCCGCCTCCTAGCCCTGTGGTGACGAAGACCATGTCCGCGCCTTCGAGCGCCTCGATGATTTTCTCCGTGTCTTCGAGCGCGGCGTTGCGGCCGACTTCGGGATTCGCGCCCGCGCCGAGACCTTTGGTCAGTTTCCCGCCGAGCTGAATCTTGATGGGCGCGCGCGAGCGTTTTAAAGCTTGCAGGTCTGTGTTGGCGACAAGGAACTCGATGCCCTCGATGCCTGCCTCGATCATGCGGTTGACGGCGTTGCCGCCGCCGCCGCCGACGCCGATCACTTTAATGCGCGCGCCCGTGATGGGAGGGTCGTCGTCGATGGTGATGCTGATTGCGTTGTCCGGCAGGCGGCCTTCCGATGTCATGTCCTGTGAGTCCTCTCTCTTTCTTGGGCTTTCCACGGCCTTCCGAAAGCTCGTGCGGTTATCTTGGGCTGCGCCCGCCGGGTCGTCCAATATTTTGGGGACAACATATTGTGCCGGCTGGCGCGGCAGCATACAACAACTTGTCAGAAAATACTACTGAAACGATGGCGAAATTTCGACACCAACGCGCCGAATCCGCCCGCGCCGTTGCGCCGCGCGGCCATCGCGCGCATTTCCGCGTTCTGCGCGCGTTGCGCGACGAGACATAGTCCGGCGGCCGCCGCCCACGCGGGGCTTTGGATGTCTTCGACGAGTCCGCCGAAGCGGTCGCGCTCTGGGTAGCCGAGACGAACCGGCGCGTCGAAGACCTGCTCGGCAATCTCGACCATCCCGTCGAGCAGCGCGCCGCCGCCCGTCATCACGACGCCTGAGGAGAGCTGACGCTCCCAACCCGAATCCCTAATCTCGTCGGCGACATGCATCAAGACTTCCTCCGCGCGCGGCTGAAGGATGTCGCAGAGGATTTGCCGCGAGAGTTGTCGCGGCGCGCGCCCGCCGACCGAAGGCACTTCGACCAATTCGCTCCGCTCGACTTCACTCAAAGACGTGCTCGACGCGCATCCGGTCGTCCGCTTGATGCGCTCGGCCTCGGGGATTGGCGTGCGCAAGCCGAACGCGATGTCGTTGGTGAAGTGCGCGCCTCCCAACGGGAAGACCGCCGTGTGCTGCACCGCGCCGCGCTGATAGATGACGAGGCCCGTCGTCTCCGCGCCGACGTCGACGAGCGCCGCGCCGAACTCCTTGTCCTCGTCCGTGAGCGCGGCCTCGGCCGACGCGAGTTGGTCTAAGACCATGTCGCCGACCATCAGCCCCGCGCGGTTGACGGCGTTGATGGCGTTCTGCCGCGCCGTGACGGGGCTCGTCACGATGTGGACTTTGACGGCGAGGCGCGCGCCTATCATCCCGACGGGGTCGTTGATGCCGTCCTGATCGTCGACGATGAACTCCTGCGGCAGGCGGTCAACAATCTCGCGCCCGGCAGGGAGTTGAATCGCGCACGCCGAGTCAATCGCGCGGCGCACGTCGTCCTGCGTTATCTCTCGGTCGCGGCCGGAGACGGCGACGATGGCCTGTCCGTTGAAGCCCATGATGTGCGAGCCGGCCAAGTTTAATGTCACCTCTTCGGCTTCGAGTCCGCTCATGCGCTCGGCGTCTTCGACGGCGCGCTTGACGGCCTCGACGGCCGCTTCCGGGTTGACGATGACCCCTTTGCGCAGGCCGCGGGCCTCGGCATCGCCGATGCCGACGACTTCGACGAGGCCGGTGTCGCCCGGCTCGCCGATGATGCACGTCACGCGGCTCGTCCCGATGTCGAGGCCGACGGTGTGGGAAGCGCGTTTAGCCATTGGGGGTTTCAGTCCTCCTGCCGACACTTAACACTCTTCGCGCGGGCGGCGCGGCCGCACGCTTTAACTGACGGCGCGTCGCGGCCTCGTCGCCCCGTCCGCGCCCACGGCGCGCGGCTTCTCGGCCGGACGCCGCTCCTTCTGTTTCTGCTCCTTCTGCTCCTTCAGTTCCCTCTTTGACTTCACGTCTTCGCGCTTGCGCGCGCCGCCATCGGCCGCGAGCGAGGCGTTGCGCGCGGGCGGAGTCGCGCCACTCGCGTCGCGGCTTTCTTCCGGGCGTGCCGCGACGTCGCCTGATGCGTTCGAGCCTTCGACGGGCACGCCGCGCGCTCCGCCGTCGAAGCCGACGGTGACGCCCTTGTCGCGCGTCGCGTCGAGATAGATGACCGCGCCGCGCGGCGAGTCGGCGGGGACTTCGGCGAGCGCCTTGAGCGCGCGCACGAGGCGGCGGCCGAAGTCTCGGTCGCCGAGGCGGACTTCGATTTGCGAGTTCGCGCCCGACAGGTGCGCGCGCACGTCGCGCAGGTCGTCGAGGTTGACTTCGCTGATGCGTTCGGCGTGGCCGACCGTCGACCACTCCTGCTTCATCTCAAGCGCGCGCGCGACGCGCTCGCGGTTCTGCTCGCGCGCGAACTCGGTCGTCGCTTCGTCAAGGCCGCGCACGATGAAGTCCTGTTCCGACGGCGAGGCCGTGCCGAGCGCGACGCCCTCGTCGTCGACCCACGCGAGGCGGCCCGCGAGGTTGCGCGCGATGACGCGCGGCTCGCGCTCCGTCACACGCACGCGCAGCGCCGACGGCAGCACGCGCGCGACCGTCGCCGAGCGAACCCACGGCAGGCTGCGCAGCTCGCGGCTCAAACGGTCGAGGTCTGCGTTCCAGACGCCCGTGTCGAGCGCGGCGCGTTCGACCGTCTCCCTGATGCGCTCGGGCGAAGCCTTGTCCGTGCCGACGACCTCGACCCTTTGCAGGCGGAAGAAAGAGGCCGACGTGGCGGCGCGATAACCTTTGTAGGCGAGCACCCCGGCCGCGACGGCGAGCAGGATTTTAAGAGCGAGCGGCGCGTAGCCGAGCAAGCGACGCAGGAGGTTGCCGCGCGCGCGCTTCTTGACGTTCTGCGCGGGCTGCGACGCTCCGCCCGCGCGCTTGGCGCGTGCCGGGGGACGTTGCTGCCCCTCACGCGCGCCGCCGCGCCCCGCGCGCGTAGCCGCCGCGCCGCCGCGCCCGCCCCGTGTTGTGACGACCTGCTCTCTCAACTCGACACCCCTGAATGAAAGGACGAAGGACGAAGGACGAAGGATGAAAGCGTGGCTCTCATCCTTTCGCGTTCCGACTCAAGCTGAACCTTTTCCTTCTGTCTCTCCCTCATCTTTCATCCTTCCGCTTTCATCCTTGCTCTCCGGCCTTCCGCTTTCATCCTTGTATCGCTCGTCCGCGCCCCAGAGTTCGACTTCGTACTCAAGCTCGATGCCGTGCTCGCGTCGGAAGCGTTCGCGTATCTCCTCGGCGAGCGCGAGCGCGTCCGATGCGCTCGCCGCGTCGCCTTCGGTGACGATGAAGTTGGCGTGGACGGGCGAGACCAACGCGCCGCCGCGTCGCTCGCCCTTCATGCCCATCTCATCAATCATCTTGCCCGTGCTCAGACCCGAGCCGGGCGGGTTCTTGAAGAAGCAGCCGGCCGAGCGCGCGCCGTGCGGCTGCGTGGCGAAACGTCTCCGCTTCGCCTCCTCCATCCGCTCGCGTATCTGCTCCGGGTCGTCGGGCAAAAGGCGAAGCGTCGCGCCGAGCAGTAGCTCGCCTTCCTTGAAAGAGGTGTGGCGGTAGTTCCACTCGACTGCCGTGCCCGGTATCTCGACGACTCGGCCACCGCGCGCGACGCGCACCACTTCGACCACCTCGCCAATCTCGTGCCCGTATGCGCCGGCGTTCATCCAGAGCGCGCCGCCCACGGTGCCGGGGATGCCGCCCAAGCCCTCGATGCCCGACAGACCGTTGCGCGCCGCCTCGACGCACAGGCGCGGCAGAGAATAGCCCGCGCTCACCGAAACCCTGTCGCCCTCGAAGCGCGCCTCGCCCTTGACCTCGCGCATCGAGAGCACGACGTAGCGGTGCTCTCGGTCGTCGGCGAGGACGTTACTGCCCGCGCCGAGCACGCGCCACGCGAGTCCCGCAGACTCAAACTCACCCACCAACGCCGCCGCTTGCTCTTCCGTAGCGGGGAAGAAGACCCAGTCAATCGCGCCGCCGACGCGCAAACTCGTCAACTCCGCGAAGCGACGCCCGCGCTCTGCGCGCACGCCCGTCCGCGCGGCGATTTGTTCAATCAACTCGTCGCGCGTCCTCGCTTCTGACGTGGTGCTCGCTTCGCTCATCGAAATCTTCCGGCCACTGTCTACCGTCTACCGTCTAACGTTCACTGGCTACTAACTCCCGTCTTCTCCTTCAACATCTCCACCAACTGATCGCCGACGCGGTTGACGCTCCCCGCGCCGAGCGTGATGACCATGTCGCCGGGCCGCGCCTCTGCGGCGAGGGCCGCGACCGCGTCGTCGAGCGCGCCGACGTAGCGCACGTCCTTGTGCCCGTAGCGGCGGACGGCGTCGACGAGCGCCTCGGCCGTCACGCCCTCGATGGGGTCTTCGCTCGCCGCGTAGATGTCCGTGACGAGGACGACCTCGGCGTTATTGAACGAGCGCGCGAACTCGTCCATCTGATCCTTCGTCCGCGTGTAGCGGTGCGGCTGAAAGAGGACGAGGATGCGTCGGCCCGACGAGCCGACCTTCGCCGCCGCCAGCGTCGCCTGTATCTCGGTCGGGTGGTGGCCGTAGTCGTCTACGACGAGCACGCCGCCCACCTCGCCCTTCATCTGGAAGCGACGGTTGACGCCCGTGAACTCCGAGAGCCCGCGCGCGATGACGTCGAACGGCACGTCCAGCTCGAACCCGACGGCGACGGCCGCGAGCGCGTTGTAGACGTTGTGCAGACCCGGCACGCGCAAAGAGACTTGCCCGACCGGCTCGCCCGCGCGCCGCACCGTGAAGCGCGAGCCGAATTCTTGGTCGTAGCGCACCTCGCGCGCCGAGACGTCGGCCTGCGCCGAAAGCCCGTAGGTCACGCGCCGCCGCGTGACTTCCGGAATGACGGCCTGCACGTGCGGGTCGTCTAAGCAAAGAACGGCCGCGCCGTAGAACGGCACCTTGTTGACGAAGTCGGCGAAGCACTTCCGCACGTCCGACATGTCGCTGTAATAGTCCATGTGCTCGCGGTCGATGTTGGTGACGACGGCGTAGGTCGGCGTCAACATCAGAAACGAGCGGTCGCTCTCGTCGGCCTCGACGACCATCAGGTCGCTGTTGCCGAGGCGCGCGTTCGAGCCGAACGAGCCGACGATGCCGCCGACGACGATGGTCGGGTCCATCTCTGCGTGGCCGAGCACGGTCGCAATCATCGAGGTCGTCGTCGTCTTGCCGTGCGACCCGGCGACGGCCACCGTGTGCGGCTTGAGTCGCATCAACTCGGCCAGCATCTCCGCGCGCGCGATGACGGGGATGGAGCGCCGCCGCGCCTCTTCGACTTCGGGGTTGTCGTCGCGCACGGCCGTCGAGCAGACGACGACGTGCGAGTCGCCGACGTTCTCGGCCCTGTGCCCTTCAAAGACCTGCACGCCCAACGCGGCCAGCCTGTCCGTCACGTTCGATTGCCGCAGGTCGGAACCCGACACGCGGAAGTTCATGTTCGCCAAGACCTCGGCGATGCCGGACATGCCGATGCCGCCGATGCCGACGAAGTGGACGTGCTGGATGCGTCGAAACATAAATTCAAGCGTTCGGCAATCGGCGTTCGGCCGTCAGCTTTTGTCTTGGCTGATGGCTTAGCGCTGAGCGCCGACAAGCTTCTCTATCAAATCCACGGTCGCGGCGGCCGCGTCGCCGCGCGCGAGTTTGCGGCTCGCCTCTTCCATGCGCGTGACCGCGTCGGGGTCTGCGACGAGCGACGCGATTTCACGCGCGAGGCGCTTGCCCGTCAGCGCGTCTTGCAGAATCATGCGGGCCGCGCCCGCCTCCTGCATGACCTCGGCGTTGCGCCGCTGTTCGAGCTGGCCGGGCAAAGGAACCATGATGGCCGGCTTCCCGGCCGCCATCAGCTCGAAGCTCGTCGTCGCGCCCGCGCGCGAGACGATGAGGTCGGCCGACGCGAAGGCCGACATCATGTCGTCGATGTACTCGCGAACTTCCGCCGCCTCGCTCCAACCCGCTTCGACGTAGCCCTCACGCACAGTCTCAAAGTCGAGCTTGCCCGTCTGGTGCGTGACGCGAAGCACGTCGCGGTGCGCGTCGAGATGCGGGAGCGCGGCGACCATCGCGAGGTTGACGGCGCGCGCGCCTTGCGAGCCGCCGAAGATAAGTAGCGAGAAGCGCGCGGGGTCGCGCGGCTTTCGCGGGATGTCAAAGAACTCGCGGCGGACGGGGTTGCCGGTGACCGTGGCCTTGCCGCGAAAGTACGGAGACGCGGCCTCGAACGAGACGGCCGCCGCGTCGACGAAGCGCGCCAGCGTGCGGTTCGTAAAACCCGGCACGGCGTTCGACTCCATCACGAGCGTCCGACGCCGCATCAGCGCGGCCGTCAAAAGCACAGGCCCCGAAACGTACCCGCCCGCGCCGATGACGATGTCCGGGCCGAACTCACGGATGAGCCGCCGCGCCGCCGCGAAACTTTTGGGCAAAACTGCCAAGCCGCGCGCGCGCGCCACGAGGCCCATGTTGACCAGCCCCGACGATTCAATGAGCGACAACTCGAACCCGGCCTGCGGCACGAGCCGCGTCTCAAGTCCGCGCGCCGTGCCGACGAAGCGGACGACCGACGACGGGTCGCGGCGCACAATCTCCTTCGCCACCGCGATGCCCGGATAGATGTGCCCGCCCGTCCCGCCGGCTGCGATGAGCGCGCGCATCTTCAAAGACCGATTTGCCACAGAGCCACAGAGCCACAGAGAAGAGACAGGCGAGTTAAATTAGGAGGGAGTGTCGAGCGTCCGGCTCTCCCTCTTTCAAGTCCCTTCCTGTTCTCCCCGTGTCTCTGTGCCTCCGTGGCGATTCCCTGTCCGATGCCCGCGTACTGCGAGATGTTCAGTAGCACGCCGACCGCGAACAGCGTCAGCATGAGCGAAGAGCCGCCGTAGGAGATGAACGGCAGCGGGATGCCCTTCGTCGGCAGAAGACTCAAGACGACGCTCATGTTGAAAAGAGCTTGGACGACAATCGTCGTCACGATGCCGACGCCCAAGAGCATCCCGAACCTGTCGGGCGCGCGCAGCGCCGCGCGAAGTCCGCGCCACATGAAGACGGCGAAGAGCAGAAGCACCCCGAGTCCGCCGTACAGACCCAACTCCTCGCCGACGACGGCGAAGATAAAGTCAGACTGCGCGAACGGCAGGAAGAAGAGTTTCTGCTTCCCCTCCGTGAAACCGAGTCCGTCGACGCCGCCCGACCCGACGGCCAGCAAAGACTGCACGACCTGATAGCCCGCGCCCTGCGGGTCTGACCAAGGGTCGAGGAACGACAGAAGCCTTCGCAGACGCCACGGCACGAAGACGAGCATCGCGACGAGTCCGACGAGCGCGGGCGCGGCGGCCATCGCCAAGTGACGCGCGCGCGCCCCGGCCGTCCAGAGAATCGAGAGGCAGACGACGCCGAGCATCATCGCCGTCCCCAAGTCGGGCTGTTTGAGAATCAGCGCGGCGAGTACGCCCGTCACCAAAATGCACGGGACGAACGTGCGCCAGAATGCGCCCTCCTCGCCCGCGCGTCTCTCCATGAAGCGCGCGAGGAAGATGGCGAGCGCGAGTTTCGACAACTCCGACGGCTGCATGGTGAACCCGCCCGGAAGTCTTATCCAACGCCGCGCGCCGTTAATCGGCGGGAAGGCGAAGACCCCCACGAGCAGCACGACCGTCAGCGCGAGCAGCCCGTAGACGACGACGGGGCTGCGCAGACGCCCGTAGTCGAAGCGCATCGCCCAGAGCATCGCGCCGAGGCCGATGAGCGTCCACACGCCTTGGCGGACGACGTAGTGGTACTGGCCCAAGTTCTGCTGCGAGGCGACGACGGCCGACGCGCTGTAGACCATCACGACGCCGAAGAGCGCAAGCCCCACGGTCGCCGCGAACAGCCACTCATCG
>DASUNL010000625.1:0-4754 GCA_036277175.1 Pyrinomonadaceae bacterium
TCGCCGACGTGACGCCGAAGGAGTTGGTCTTCGTGCTCGACACGTCGGGCTCGATGCAGGGCTTCCCCATCGCGAAGGCGAAGGAGGCGATGCGCCACGCGCTCGACGGACTCAACCCGCAGGACACCTTCAACCTCATCACCTTCTCGGGCGACACGCACATCCTTTTCCCCGCGCCCGTCCGCGCGACGCCCGCGAATCTGGCGCGGGCGCAGAAGTTCCTTGAGTCGCGCGCGGGCGGCGGCGGGACGGAGATGATGAAGGCGATTCGCGCCGCGCTCGAACCGAGCGACTCGCAGGGCCACGTCCGCGTCGTCTGCTTCATGACGGACGGCCAAGTCGGCAACGACTTCGCCATCATCGACGAGGTGCAGAAGCACCCGAACGCGCGCGTCTTCGCGTTCGGCATCGGAAACGCCCCCAACCGGTTCTTACTCGACCGTGTGGCCGAGGAGGGGCGCGGCGAGGTCGAATACGTCGGCCTCTCCGACGACGGCTCGGCCGCCGCGCGCCGCTTCCACGAGCGCGTGCGGAGTCCCGTCCTGACAGACATCTCGATTGACTGGGGCGGCCTGCCCGTCGCCGACATCTACCCGCGACGCATCCCCGACCTCTTCAGCGCGAAGCCCGTCGTCATCACCGGCCGCTACGAGGGCGGCGCGCGCGGCCGCGTCCGCCTCGCGGGGCGCATGGCGGGCAACCACTTCGAGCGCGACATCGCGTTGGAGCTTCCCGCGTCGAGGCCGGAGCACGACGTGCTAGCCACGCTCTGGGCGCGCACGCGCGTCGGCGACCTGCTCGCGCAGGACTACGCAGGCGCGCAGCGCGGCGCGACGCGCGACGACATCAAGGAGACGATTACGCGGCTCGGCCTCGAATACCGTCTGATGACGCAGTACACGTCGTTCGTCGCCGTCGAGGAGATGAGTTACACGGACGGCGGCGAGACGCGCCGCGTCGAAGTCCCGGTCGAGCTGCCCGAAGGGATGAGTCCTCTCGCGTTGGGCGACGAGCGGGGCGTGCAGGCGGGTTACCTCTTGCAACTCAACCGCGGCCGCCAAAGGGTTAATGCATACAGCTACGCGCTCGCCGCGCGGTCGGGTGGCGCGCGGCCGTCGGGGACGCAGCAGGTGGGCGGGTCGCCCTACGGCGCGCTCGTCCCCGGCGTCGTCAGCAGCGGCGTCATCACCTCGAAGGCCGAGAGCCTGCCCGCCCCTGTCTACCCGCCTATCGCGAAGGCGGCGAGCGTCTCGGGCGCGGTGAGCGTGGAGGTGACGGTGGACGAGGGCGGCGCGGTCGTCTCGGCGACGCCGACGGGCGGACACCCTCTGCTTCAGGCGGCGGCCGTCGAGGCGGCGCGCAAGGCGAAGTTTAAGCCGACGCTCCTCTCGGGTCAGCCCGTGAAGACGAAGGGCATCATCACCTACAACTTCACGACGCCGGAGGCGACGCCTTCGGTCGTCGCGGACGCTAACGCGCCGACGCCCGAAGAGCAGAAGCGCGCCGAGCTGCTCGCCAAGCTCCACCCGTGGGTCGAGGCGGTGGTCATTCGCTTGGAGAAGGGCGAGACGGCGGCCGGGGAGGACGAGGCGGCGTTCGTCCGCGAGGGGCGGGCCGAGGTGCTGGTGTGGCTCAGTGAGAAGACGCCCGCAGTCATTGAGGAGTTGAAGCGACTCGGCTTCGAGGGCTTGCTCGACCCGCGCGGGGCGAAGATGCTCGTCGGCCGCGTCCCCATCGAGCGGCTTTCGGCGCTCGCCGCGCACGACGCCGTCCGCTACGTCGCGCCGCAGAGGTCGGTCGCGCGTTAGCGGGCCGCCCACTCGCGGCGCAGAAGCCCGTAGACGACCTCGTCGACGCGCGCGCCCTGAATCACGTAGTGCTCGCGCATCACGCCCTCGCTCCGAAAGCCGAGGCGTTCGAGCAGGCGTCGCGAGGGCGTGTTCTCCGTGGCGACGAGCGCGTAGAGGCGTTCGAGGTCTGTCTCGCCGAAGAGCTTGTCGACGAGCAGCGCGACGGCGCGCGTGCCCAAGCCCCGCCCGTGGTGCGACTCGGCGAGCATGTAGCCAATCTCCGCGTAGCCCATCCCCCAAGAGACGTTCGACACCGAGACCGTGCCGATGACCTCCGCGCCGCGCGCGACCATCCAGCGAAACTCATAGCGCGAGCGGTCGCGTAGGTCGGCCGCGCAGTGGTGCGCGAGGCGCTCGGCCAGCGCCTCGACCGAAAGTGGATAGAGCGGGTTGAAACGCTGCGTGGCCGGCTCGTTGCGCCAACGCTGCCAGAGCGCGGCGTAGCGCGCGTCGGGCGCGACCAGACGCACGCGCTCCTCTTCGTCGCCGCGCACCGGGTCGCGAGTCTCCCTGTCGTTAGAAGAATTCACCTTGGCGGGTTTTAGCGCGCGCCCGCGAGACGGGCCGCGACGGGCATGTCCACTATCTCCCACGCCGCGTCGGTGCGCAGAAGCTTCGACATCAACATGGCGTGGATGATGTGGCCGCTCTTCGTGGCCTTGACGCGGCCGACGAGCGGCATCCCCAGCAGCGCAAGGTCACCGATGATGTCGAGAATCTTGTGGCGCACGAACTCGTCGGCGAAGCGCAGGGGCGTTTCGTTCAACATCCCGTCGGGCGTCAGGACGATGGCGTTGTCGAGCGCGCCGCCGCGAATGAGGTTGGCGCGGCGCAGCGCCTCTATCTCGTCGGTGAAGCCGAAGGTGCGCGCCGGGGAGATGTCCGAGGCGTAGGCTTCGTGGTCGAGCGCGTCGAAGCGCATGCGCTGGACGCCGATGAGCGGGTGCGCGAAATCTATCGTGCAGTCAATCTCGCAGCCGTCGAACGGCTCGACCTCCATCGAGCGGTCGCCCTGCTCGACGCGCACGCGCTCGCGCACGCGAAGCGCACGACGGGCGGCCGGCTGCTCCGCCACCCCGGCGCGCGCGATTAAAGCCGTGAAGACCTCGGACGACCCGTCCATGATGGGAAGCTCAAGGTTGTCGACTTCGATGTAGGCGTTGTCGATGCCTAGGCCGCGCAGGGCCGAGAGCATGTGCTCGACGGTCGAGAGCACGACGCCCGTCCGCATCAGAGTCGTCGCGTAGGAGCAGTGCGAGATGAATTCGGCGTTGGCCGGTATCTCGAAGTCGTCGAGGTCTGTGCGGACGAAGACGTGGCCGGTGTCGGCCGGTGCGGGCGCGAGGCGCACGCGCACGGGCGCGGCCGTGTGAAGACCGAGGCCCGTGGTCTCGACGGGCCGCGCGATGGTGGTCTGTTTAATCAAATGTGAAAAGTTGGCCTCTTCTGCGCGTGCGCGCGCGGGGAAGGGCGCGACGGCGGCTTCGCTGGAACGTCAATAGTAGCGGCAAGAGGTGTGCCGCGCACGCTGCGGCGCACGCGCAAGAGCTTTGACGATTAACTGACGATTAGCTAACGCTCGACTGTGGCGCGGGCGCGACACGCGCGCAGCCAATCGGCAACATCCGTGAGGCGGTGGGAGTGACGTGTGGCTGGCGGAGACGAGTCGGGAGTCTGTAGGCAGAGGCGATGCTTGCTTTTAAATTCAGACTCCCGACCGTCTTCGGTAAAACGTCCTCTAGTTCGGGCAGGGCTCGGCCAAGTAGGTTACGCAGTAGCCGCCGCCGTAAGTAAGCGGACATTGGTTATTCATCTCCCCGACCGCCACGTTCCCGTTCGGGTCGGGGATGATGAAATCGGAGAAGGCGATGTAGTTGCCCTCGCAGCAACTCACGATGTGATAGCCGCCGTAGCGACCACATTCGGTTTGGCTTCGGGCGGAGGTCGGCGTGTAGCTCGCTTTCGTGAACCGAAGCCCGCCGGTCAGCTCGGCGGCGGCGGCGTCCAGACTTTTATCCAACACGTTCCACCGAAGCGGGTCGCCGGGGTCGCGCTCATGGTACAGCCCGCGCGCCCAAGCCATCCCGTCCTCGAACATGACCACTCGTATCCCGACGACCGCTTCGTTCGACGTCGGCGCGGAGTTGCTACCCGCGCGCGAGCCGCCGACGGCGGCCGTGTAATCCTCGCGCGACGGCTCCAGCATCAGCTTCGCTCCGGGCCGGAACAAAGCGGGCCGCGCCGAGGCGGAAGACCGGGCCGTCACCTGACCGTACCTCAAGCGCAGCGGAGGCCGCGCGTCGCGCCGCCCGGCGCTCTGTAACCCGACCCAGATTTCGAGGTAGTTGACGGCTTTGCCCGAAGTGTTCTCCACCTCGACGGCCAGCCCGCCCCCCTGCCGCTCGACGACTCTGACCTTCAACGGCTCGGCCGCAAGCGCGGGCTGACTCTCCGGCGTTGCCGCCCTCTGAATGACCGCGTGACCCGGCAGTAGCGCCGCACACAAGAGCAAGGCGCATCCGATTAGCGAAAGACGAAGATACATAACCTGCTGCTCCTTTCCGCTTAGCGGTTCAATTGTCATGGGTGATGTGAGGCTGACGAACGCTGAGGGCGTCAGCGGCGAAGCTCGGCTGATGGAGGCGTAGGGGGAACGGCCGCCACGATATTACTCCGCCGTGGGAAAGTCAACGATGAGGCGTCGGGCGCGGCGCACGCCGGACGTTTCCGCCCCATTTACCCCGGACTTGTTAGCCGACACCTGATTGCTTATCATCGAACCAGCATGTCTCCGAAAAAATCGTCGCCGCCGAAAGAGCCGAGCGAGCGTGTCTTTCTCATCGACTCGTTCTCGCACATCTTCCGCGCCTTCTTCGCCCCGATGGGTGGGCGCTCCGAGCCTCT
>DASUNL010000626.1:0-9493 GCA_036277175.1 Pyrinomonadaceae bacterium
GGGATTTGCGTCGGGCGGGCGGCTTGCCCCGCCGTGTGGAAGCCGGAGACGCCCGTCTGCGCGGCCGTCGCCGCCGGGTCGGTCGAGGCGAACGGAGTGTCGGAGACGAAGACGTGGAAGTTAGACAGGCGCTCCGTGCAGCAGTCGCTTCGATTCCAGACCTTGATTGAGTCAATCTGTGCGACCGCGCCGAGGTCAACCTCCCACCACGCCTGCGCGTCGTTGAAGGTCGTCGTCATCGAGTTCTGCGACCAGTCGCCGTTCTTGTTGCCGTCGACCGCGCGTGCAGCGACGCCGCCCCAGCCCGTGGAGGACTGAGTGGCGGCCTTGCCGAGCGCGAGGTTCGTGGCCGGCGCGGCTGGAGTCGGCTGCGGAGTCGGAGTCGGCACAGGCGTCGGCGTCGGCTGCGGTGTGGGTGTCGGCTGAGGCGTCGGCGTCGGCGCGGGCGCGGCGTCAACGTTGACGGCCTTCGTCGGCGCGGTGCGCGTCGCGCCGCCGTTATCGACCGCCATCGCGGTGACGGCGTGCGTGCCGACCGGCGGGTTCGTCCACTCGACCTCATACGGCGCGGTCGTGTCCGTGCCGATGAGCGTCGTGCGCACGCCGCCGCCCTCGATTGATTCGACCTCGTAGAACTGCACGCGCGACACCGCGCCGTCGCGGTCGAACGCCTGCGCCGTCAGACGCTGGCTGCGGCCGACGATGGTCGGGCCGCCCGGCGTCTGTATGCGTTCGGTCGTGCGGACGGTGTCGGCCGCCGCCTGCCGGCCGACGATGGTCGGGCCAATCTCGAAATCGATTTCGGGCGGCGAGTTGAGCGTCGCCCCGGAGGCGGCCAGTTTGAAGGTCACGAAGTCGGCGGTCTCCACGCCTTGCGAGTTCTCGACGACGCCGCGCCCGACGATGAAAAGATTGCCCGACGAGTCGGCGACCATGCCGGAGACGCTGTCGTCCGTGTGGAACGGGTTGTCGTAGCGGTAGACCCACGCCTCTGTGCCGTCGGGCTCGTACTTGATGACGGCCGTGTCGGAGTTGACGAACCCTTCGGAGAAAGCGCCGACGTAGGCGTTGCCCGCCGAGTCGATGGCGATGCGGCGGCCGCCGTCCCACTTGCCGGGGAAGGCGCGGTAGACGCGCTCCCACTGGAGCGTGCCGTCGGGCGAGAACTTGACGGTCGCGGTGTCGGACGACGGGTAGTCGTTGACGGTCTGGAAGATGATGTCGTAGCTCTCGCCGGTCAAATAAAGATTGCCCGACGAGTCAATCGCCATGTCGCGCGCGTAGTCGTAGGCCGGCCCCGACCAGTTGCGCCCCCAGACGAGCGCGCCGTTGGCCGGGTTGTAGCGCAGGAGCAGGAAGTCGTCCTGCTCGTTCCCCGGCACGTTCGAGCCGAAGACGTAGACGTTGCCCGACTGGTCGACGCGCACTCCGCCCGGCTCGTCCGCGATGGGGTTGTTCGGCAAAGGCTGCGGCCCCGGCTCGGCCGGACGCCCGTTGTGTGTGACGGCCCACAGCTTCTCGCCCGCCGCGCTGTACTTAATCGTCAGAAGGTCTTTCGAGCCGCCCCCTTCGCCCGACGTGTAGGCGAAGCCGGTGACGTAGTAGTTGCCCGAGGCGTCGGCCGCCACGTCGATGGCGTGGTCGCCGAGTTGCTCTTGCGTGTGGGTCGCGAGCCATTGGCGCGTGCCGTCCGCGCCGTACTTGATGGTCACGTACTGGTCGAAGTTGCGCCCGGTGAACGGGTCGCGCGTGCGCTCGTAGCCGGTGACGACGACGCCGTCGCCCGAAGGGTCGAGCGCCAGCGCGTTCGCCATGTCGGTCGAGCCGAGCGGGCCGTTATGGTGGCGCACCCACAGCTCGTTGCCGCTCGGGTCGTACTTGATGGTGACGAGGTCGTACCAGAAGGCGCTGCCGCGCCACGTCGTGCCGGTGACGTAAGAGTTGCCCTGCGCATCGACGGCGATGTCGGTCGCCCAGTCCTTGTAGCCGCCGAGGCCGACGAAGGTCTTGGCCCAGAGCTGCTCGCCCGTGGGGCTGTACTTGACGGTCGAGATGTCTGTGTCGCCGCCGCCGCCGGGGACGTTCGACGTGCCGGTGACGTAGGAGTTCCCTCCGGCGTCGACGGCGACGCGCGCGTCGTATTCGGCCTGATGGTAGGGGCTGTCGTAGAAGCGTTCCCATTCGAGGACGTTCGCGCCGGGCGTCGGCGTCGGGGTCGGCCCCGGCGGGAGCGGCCCCTCGGCGACGAAGTCCCACGTCTCATTCTCGGTGAGGCCCGACCAGATGACGGCCGGCGGGTAGAAGGTGTAGCCCGGCTCGGCCGGCGTGACGCCGTACTCGCCGCCGAAGCTCAGGCGGTCGAAACGGTAGTTGCCTTGCGCGTCGGTGCGGACGGTGCGGACGAGCGCGTTGTGCAGACGGAGTTCGACGAGCGCGTTCGGCAAAAAGATTTCGTTCGCGGGCGAGCTCTGCTGGTGGCGTATGCGGCCGCTGATGGAGAGGTCGCCGTTGGCGTCCTCCCAGATGACGCGGATGACGGCCGAGTCGACGGCGTTCCCACGGTCGTCGGTCGCGCGCGCGTAAATCTGCCTGACGTCGGGGTTGAACGAATTGAGCGTGACGCTGTAGGGCGCGTTGAAGTCCGCGCCGAGGTGTGTGCCGAAGGGCGCGTGGAAAAAGTCTACGCGCGCAATCGTGCCGTCGGCGTCACTGGCTTCGGCGACGACCGTGACGTCGGTGTTCGGCGGGAAGACCGAGTTGTCGGCCGGGCTGCTGATGCGCACCGTGGGCGGCTGCCCGTCCGGCGTCGGCGTGGGCGTCGGCGTCGTCTCCGGCGTGGGCTGCGGCGGAGGCCCGACGTGGAGTGTGATGTTGGCGCGGCCCTCGCTGTGGTTGTTGTCGACGGCCTGCACCTGAAGGAGGTGCGTGCCGGCGGGCGCGTTCTGCCAGACGACCTCGTAGCGCCCTTGTGCGTCGGGCGTCGTGTCGGTGCCGATGAAGCCCTGACTGAAGAAGTTGACCTCGGTGATTTGGCCGTCGGGGTCGAACGCCTCGACCTGAAGCGTGACGTTCGCGCCCGTCTCGACGCGCGCCCCGTCGGTCGGGGTAATCCAGCGCGCGCGCGGCCCCTCGTTGCTGACTATGACCGAGGCGCGCGACTCGCCCATGAGGCCGCCCGCGTCGCGCACGCGCGCGATGATCATCGTGCTCGTGTGGCCGAGCGTGTAGGTCGCGGTGTAAGGCTCGGTCGTGTCGGCCGAGATGAACTGCTCTGGCTCCTGCCAACTCGAATGCGCGTAGAACTCGACGGCCGCGACCGGCTGGTCGTCGCTCGCCACGGCCGAAAGCTCCAGCGTCTCGCCCTTCGCGCGGTTCGCGCCGTCGAGCGGGCTGGTCAAAAGCACCTCCGGCTCTTTGTTGACCGGGATGTCGGCCGTCGTCGTGTTGACCGCGTAGAAGTAGCTGTAGCCGGGGCTGGCCGCGACCCAGACGTTGGCGTAGGCCGTCGCGCCGTCGGCCGCGAAGACCGGCCGGTTGTACGGGACGAGGTTGCCGTTGTAGTCGAAAAGGCCCGGCTCGTTCGGCAGAATCATCTTCCACTCGGTCTCGCCGTCGTCGGCCGAGACGGCCGTGAAGTAGCCGGGCTGGCCCGTGGTGATGCGCCCGCCCATGAAGACGATGTTGCCCGTGGGGCTGGCGACCGCGTCTTCGAGGAGGCCGAACGTGCCTTCGTACTGGTCGTCGTGCCGCCACTTCTGCGTGCCGTCGGGACGGACGGCGAAGAGTCGGTAAGAGTTCTGGATGAGGTAGTGCGTGTTGTCCGGCCCCACGTCGGGTTGCTGCGAAGTGGACGTGCCGGAGTTGAAGGTGTAGAGGACGCTGCCGTTGAGCGCGCTCAAAGACTGGCTGAGGTGACGCAGGTTCTCGTCCGGGCCGACGACGGGCGGATGGCCGGTCGCGCCGTTCGTGCTCGCCCAGACGTTATTGCCCGCGAGGTCGTGCGCGAAGAGACGCCAGCCGTTCGGCGTGCTCGCGCTGAAGTAGAGGCGCGGCAGCGCGCGGCCGAAGACTATCTCTTTGTTCGCGCCGCCTTGGAAGGTCGAGAGCTGGTCGTTGCGCGTCCACGCGAGCGTGCCGTCGGCGTTGAAGGCGGCGGTGTTGAACTGGCCGGGGCCGAAGACGACGTAGACCTTGCCGTCGGGGCCGACCGACGGGCCGGCGCGCAGGTCGTTCGACTGCGAGTCGAAGACCTGCCACTTCCGCGTGCCGTCGCGGTTGAGTGCCGTGACGGCCGCGCGGTGCGGGCCGGCGGCGGTCTTGAACGAGTCGCCGACGTAGATGTTGCCTTCGGGGCCGACGGAGATGGGGCCAGCGCCGCCCGCCTTCACGACCCACTTGAGCGCGCCGTTCGGCGACCATGCGTAGACCAGACCGCCGACGCTCGCGTAGACCGTACCGGCATCGGGGCTGCCCGACGGAGCAACGGCCGCCGGGTAGTTCGTGTTGTCGCCCAAGACCTTCGCGCGCCAGCGCAGGCGGCCGTCCTCGCGCCGCTCGGTGACGTTAAGCGAAATGCTGTTGCTCGTCCCGGCCGCGTTCGTCACGACGACGGGCACCGGCCCGAGCTTCGCGGCCTCTGGGACGTAGCCGACGACCTCCGTGTCAGACCACTTGACGATGATGGGGTCGAGGCCGTCGACGGTCAGGCGGCTCTGCCCTTGCGCCGCGCCGAGGTTCGACCCCGTGACGGTGAAGTAGCCGCTGCGCTCGACCGTCTGCGGCTCGACCGAGGCGAGCTGCGCGGGCGTCGTGAGCGTGCCGAAGAGGTCGAAGGCCATGTCCTTCGGGAAGAACGGCGCAGTCCACGCGGGCGTCTCCGCGAGGCGCTCGCGCACGAGCCACGTCGTGCCGCGCGCCGTCGACGAACTCGTCACGTACCAGCCGGGGTCGCTCAGCACGAGCTGCGGTGCGATGAAGTGACGGCCCGAGGCTTGGAAGGGCGTCGGGAGCGTGATGTCGAGCGTCGCGGGGCGCGTGCGGTCGTAGATGAAGCTCGGGCTGCCGGCGGGCAGGTAGTACTCGGCCTGGAGCGCGCCGGGCGTACTGGCCGTGCCGTCGTAGAAGCGTAGGAAGACGCCGTAGACGGTCGGGCTCTGCGCGGCGCTGAAGTCGCGGCCGCCGAGGATGCGGACGCGCGTGATGGAGCCGGTCAGCACGAAGTCCTCGGCCACCTCCTTGTCCACGAGCGGCGCGGTCGGCCGCTTCGAGCTGACTTCAATCGAAGCGCCGAGGGCCGACGGTTGCGAGTAGATGGGCGCGGCGTTCGGGTCGGGCGTCGGTGCCGTAAGCGGCGTCGCCGTGAAGTTCGCGACCTGAGGCGCGAGGACGTTGGCGAAGGAGAGCGACGCCGGGGTGAACGAGTAGCCTTCGACTCTCGGCGTGACGGTGACGTTCGCGCCCGCCGCGACGTTCGTGAAAGTGTAGTTGCCGTCGGCGTCGGTCGTCGCTTCGGCCGACTGCGAGCCGGAGAGCGCGACGCGGACGTTGTAGACGCCGCGCGTGCCGTCGGTGACGCGCCCCGTGATGTTGTTGCCGGCCGCGCCGACGCGGATGTTGACAGGGGGCGAAGTGCCGACCACGCCGAGGTTGGTCGTCGCGCGCGCCGTCAGCGCGTAAGCGCCGTCGGGGACGTTCCCCCAAGTGAAGTCGTAGGTCAGGTAGTGAGCGTCAACCGAGCCGATGAGCGTCGCGTTGGCGTAGAAGTCCATGCGGCTGACGTACTCGCCGCCCTGCTGGTTGTGCGCCTGCGCGCCGGCCGTAATCGTGACGCTCGCGCCTGCGGGGAAGGCCGCGCCCTCGGCCGGGCTGTTGATGGTGACGGTCGGCTTCGCGTAGACGACGAAGCTCTGGTAGAGCGGCTCGGACGAAGAGCCGAGCGGGTCGTATGCCTTCGCCTTGACGTAGTAGTGACCGGCCGGGATGTTCGTCCAGTTGTAGCTGTAGGGCGCGTCGATGTCGGTCGCGAGCAGAGTGTAGTTCGGATAAGTCTCGTCGGTCGCGTAGTAGAACTCGACGCGCGTGATGCCGTCGGGGTCTGTCGCCGTCGCGTTGACGGTCGCGCTCCCCGGCTCGGTCTGCGTGACGGGCGGGAAGGGGCTGAGCGTGACGAGGGGCGCGGTCGCCTCGTTCGAGTAGGCCGAGTCGCCCGCCGCGTTGTAGGCGCGGACGCGGAAGTAGGTCGGCTCGGTGTTGCTGATGAAGAAGCCGTCGGCCGTCGTCACGTCCGCGCCGACCTGCTTGACCTGCGACCACGCTCCGGCCGCGCCGGTGCGCTGCTCGATTTTGAAGCCGACCTCGTTGTCGCTCGCGTCCGCCCAAGTGAGCGTGACGGAGCCGACGCCGTCGCTGCGGTGGGTGACGAAGAGGCCGCTCGGCGCGCTCGGCACAGCGACGGGCGGCGGGGCGGGCAGCTCGGCCTTGCGCACGGTGATGCGGTGCGAGGTGAAGGCCGGGATGTCGCCCGACGGCTTGTCGTCGTAGAACTTGGCGTAGGTGAAGAGCGTCAGCCCGTTCGACGCGATGACGAAGGGCGAGTCTTCCGGGAGCGGCGAGGCGGCGACGGGGAACTCCTCGATGACGACGTTCGTCGGCGCGACGCGCGCCGCGAAGACGTCGCCGCGCGGCTGAATGGGGAAGGGCTGGTTGCGGTGGTCGACCCACGTGAGGACGAACTGCCGCCCGTCCCAAGTGACGGAGGCGCGCGCCTGCGTCGTGCCGGGGATGGCGACGAGCGGGCTGCCCGATTGTGGGTCGGGCGAAGTGCCGTCGGGGTTGATGCGACGCCCGTGGATGTCGCCGGTCGACCAGACGACGAGGGCCGGGCCTTCCGGCCCCGCGACGGCGACGTGCGGCTGGAGGTCGTTGCCCGCGTTGCCGGCCGTGAAGACCGTGCCGACCGTGCCGTTCTGCTCGATGAAGGAGGCGTGAATCGTGCCCGGCGCGTCGTCGTGGTTGCCGTGGAACTCCCAGACGGCGAGCCAGCGCGTGCCGTAAGCGACGGCGCGCGGCCAGAAGTTGAAGATGCCTTCAATCTCGACGGGCGTCGTCTGGGGCGTGCCCGCGCCGGAGACGACGACCGACTGCGTGCGGCGTATCTGCGAGGTCTTCTGAATGATGTTGACGACGAGGAACTGACCGCCCAAGCCCGAGGCGTCCGGCTGCTCGCCGTTCATGATGAACGTGGGCGCTCCGGTGAACGGCCCGGCCGCCGGGACGATTGCGCCGTAGGTCTTGCGTCCCTCGGGCGACGCCGCGTCCCAGACGGCGAGATAGTTAGCGCCGTCCCAGCCGACCGAAGGATTGTTGGCGCGCGTCTGGTCGCCCGAGATGACGAAGGGCTGCTGGTCGGCCGGCGTGCCGTCGGCATTGAGACGCTGCCCCATGATGCGCGACTCGCCGGAAATCTCGCGGCGGAAGACGGCGAGGAAGCCCGCGCCGCTCGTCGCCACGCGCGCCCCGGCCTGACGCGACGCGGCGAGCGCCAAAGGCACGTCCGTCGGCGCGGCCACGCCTTCGCGCGCGACGCGCGAGGTACTCACGTCGAGCTTCAGGAAGTCGTTCCAGACGATTTGTGCGCCGCCGCCGAAGCCGGGCGCGATGACCGGGTCGAAGTCGTTGCCGTCTCCCGTCTCGGCCGCGATGCCGATGGGGTCGACGACGACTCCGGCCGGCGTGACGCGCGAGAAGTAGACGTCATAGCCGGGCGTGTACTGCTGTGTGGCGGCGTTGTAGCCGCTCGCGTAGGTGACGAACCAGTACTGCCCGTCCCACGCGACGCCGGAGCGCGAGGGCGAGGTGCCGGTGTTGTTTCTGATGACGATGGGCGTCGTGTCGAGGGGGTCGCCGTCGCGCGAGACGCGCGTGCCGTAGACGTTGAAGATGCTCCCGCCGTCCTGCCACGCGAGGAACCAAGTGTTGCCGTCGGTGGCGAGGTCGTAGCCGGTCGAGGCGTTGCTGAGCGTCTCCGGCCCGTTGCGCAGTTGGTTGAAGTTCGCGTCGAGCGTGAGGCCCAACAGGAGGTAGGGCGGGCCGGGCTCGATGAAGGTCAAAAGATAGCGGTCGCCGGCGCGCGCCATCTTGGGGTCGCTCAGGTACTGGCTGTGGTGGTTGTAGACGAGGCGGCCTTCGGGGTCGAGCACCGTGCCGTCGTCCGCGACGCGCGTGATGAAGACGCCGCGCGGAATCGAACCGCCTTCCTGCGGGAGGAACGACTCCCAGACGACGACCCAGTTGCCCGCGCCGTCCTCGATGACGGCCGAAGGCCACTGCCCGGCGTCGGCCTGCTGGCGGATGACGAAGGGCGTCTGGTCGAGCAGGACGCCCGACGGCGAGACGCGCGCCGCGCGCATCTCGTAGTTGAAGTAGTCGTTCTCTTTGCGCGAGAGGTAGACGACGAGCCAGTTCTGACCGTTCCAACCGACGCGCGGCATGATCTGTTCGTAGCCGCCTTGGTCGACGACGATGGGCGTCTGGTCGATGACCTGCCCCGTCGCGTCGATGCGCGCCGCGTAGATGTCGGCCTGAGAGCCGCTGCCCGTGCCGCCGTTGGGACTGCTCGTGCCGGCCTCGCTGACGTTAATCATCGTCCGGCTGTCAGACCAGACGGCGAGGAAGGCTTCGCCGCCCTTTGCTATCTGCTGCTGGTTCTGCGCGCCGGCGGCCGGGAAGACGCCGAGGTCGCCCGGAAGCACGGACGGCTCGGAGAGTGTGGTCTGCGCTCCCGCGCCGCCGAAGTTAGGGATGACGAGCGCCGTGCAGACGAAAAGAAAAAGGATGATGGCAGCGCGGCGTCTGGAAACGCGGGGTGTTCGAGGCATGAGACACTCCATGTCGGGGGACGCGCCGTTAAGGGGACTAAACGCGGGACTCCTCCGTGTATAACCTCCGGGCCGAGAGGGGCGGCCCGGACTGACCGTGATGATTAATGCTTGACTGTTACTGCCGCCGCCGTGGGCCGCGCTGGAAGCCGGACGCCGGAAAGAATGAAACGTGCTAGGCTCGAACCTGTAAAATTCAAAAAGAGCATCATTATGCCCGACGCCTCGTGGCGCATGCATGGCGTAAAATCAAAGAAATGATGGCTGATATCTCGCGGCCAACGCGCCCCGTCCGCGCCACTTTACGCATCGAGACGCGCGACGACCCCGCCTGCCTTATCGGGTGAAATTCACTCTACTTAGTAAACGCGGATTCCGAGGGCAAACTCCCAACCGGCGGCGGGCCAAAAGGCGAACTCTTCGCGTTATTTTCGGGGGCCGGGAAAATCAACGTTTCGTGTCCGAGAAGTTTAAAAAGTTGCTCAGCCGGACGACTTCTCGGACGCCCGCTCCCGCGCCGGGCGAAAAAAGTGTTAGTATCGACGGCGGCGACTCTCTCCTCTATTTTCATGTCCCGCCGAGCTTCGCGCTCGGCCGCGCCTTCCTACGCCGTCGCC
>DASUNL010000627.1:0-4779 GCA_036277175.1 Pyrinomonadaceae bacterium
GTGGCGGAGGCAGCCGCGACCCGAGTGAAGCGGGGAGTGGCGACCCCGAGTCGGTTACGCTCGAACGCTACCCGAGCATGGCGGCGCAGGACGAGGTCGAGGTCGGCGTCGAGTTCCCGCTCGAAGTTTCTCTGAGCGCAGACCAGCCCCCGGAGGGCGAGCGGGCTGGCGTCGTCGGGAGCGACAAGGAGACCGTCACCATCAAAGTGCCGTGGGACGACGAGTGGGTAATCAAGGTCAACCTCCTCGCCACCGGGTTCAAGGTCAAACAGGGGACGAGCGCGACCTCCGCGTTCGTGCTGCGGCGCGAGGGCGAATCGGGGCGCGCCGCCTTCTACCTCATCCCCGACGAGATTGACGGCGAGCGCGTCGAGCGGACGATTTACGCCTCGCTCTGGCACGGCCAAAACTACATCGCGCGGATTTCGCGCAAGGTCACCGTGATTAGCACCGCGCTCGCGGGCAAGTCACGCCTAAATTCGGAGAGGAAGGCGACGGCGACCGACCGGGCGGCCGAAGGCTCCGACCGCGCGTCGGGCGGCGGCGGCGCGGTAGGTGTGGGAAACGCGAACGTCGCGCCACGCTCGGTCAACAGGCCCGTGCCCTTTTCCGCGCCCCCCGCCGTTGGCGCTCCGCCGCCGCCGCCGCCGCCCAAGTCGGAAGTCAGGCGGGCTCTCTCGACTGCGCCGCAGCCAATCGAACTCGCGCCGGACGGCCCCGACCTCACCTTTCATTATTTCAAGGCGGAGCGCGCCGGCGACTTCAACGTCATCGTCGGCGGCCGCGTTCTCCAAATCAGCTCGCAGACGGTGCGCGCCAATTACAAGTCGGAGGAGTTGGCCGCCCTGCTCAAAAGCTACTACGAGGATTTCGCGCAGATGGGCGCGCGCGACATCAACGCCGCCGGACAGGCCCGCGCCCCACGCTCGGAGGAGGCGCGGGCGAAGATGCGCGACCTCGGCAAGCGGCTCTACGAACAGTTCGCGCCGCAGGAGTTCAAGAACGCCTTCCTCGCCGTCTCGCGGCGTCTGGGCGACTCGTTCAAAACGATTCAGATCATCACCGACGACCCGACGCTGCCTTGGGAGTTGATGTTGGTTCCCGACGGCGAGGGCGTGGAGAGAGGATTTCTGGGCGTCGAGTTCAGCGTCGGCAGGTGGCACGACGGGCACGGGGCGGTGAGGTTTCAGCCGCCGCGTCTCTTCACGCACGAGACGCTCGTCATGATCGCGCCGCGCTACGAGGCCGGGGCCATCGAAGGGCCGCAGGACGAGGCGCGCGCGCTCGAATCCTTCTACGGCTACCGGCGCGAGCCGGGGCAGAAGGCGACCTTCGAGCAGTTGGCGAAGGAGTTTCCGCGCGGCATCGTCCACTTCGCCGGACACGGCATGGTCGTGACGGCAACGGGCGCGTTCCCGCGCTACCTGATACGCCTCGAAGACGGCGACCTCGACCTGCGCGACTGGCGCGGCCGCATCACCGACCAAAGCACGCACAACCCGCTCGTCTTCTTCAACGCATGCAGCGTCGGTCAGGCGCACGGCGTCGTGAGCTTCGTCGACGGCTGGGCTCCGACCTTTCTCGAAACTGGCGCGAGCGGCTACATCGGCGCGCTGTGGCCCGTCGGCGACCGTTCGGCCGCCGAGTTCAGCAAACAGTTCTACGCCGCCCTCCAACAACGGCTCACGCGCCGCGACACGTCTTCGCCCGCCGAGATACTGAAGGAGACGCGCCGGAGCTTCGCCGACAACGGCGACCCGACCTACATGGCCTACGTCTTCTACGGCAACCCCACACTCACCATCTCTCTCCAACCCGACAAATAAATCGTGCGCCCACATGACGGAGCGACGCGCCCGGCTTCGTCGGCCGCGCGCGCGCGTGAAATGAAGATTGAAGGCGGGAGGGAAGGCGCGAGGGGCGGGGTTATGTTTGCCGCTCGACGCCTTCCCCGTGGGGCGGGATTTTAGCAGCCGCACTCGGGCATGCCGACGAAGATGATGAGGTGTTTGGCGTCGGGCGTCGCCACGAGTCCGTAGACCATCAACTCGTCATCGGCCTCGGCGTCGCGCTTGCGGTCGGGGCGTTCGATGTCGAGTCTTTCGCGGACGCGGTTCTTCTCGTCGAGCTTAAGGAACTGCGTGCCCTTCGAGTTGACGGCGTAGCGCGCGCCGCCCGCCTCGACGACGAAGTCGACTCCCTCGTCGGCCGCGACCGGCTTCTCGCCGCCGAGCCACACGCCCCCCTGCACGCTCCCGTGCTCCTCGTCGGCCCGCCAGACGCTCATCAACAGAGCGCCGCCGACGGGCGAGGCCGACGCGAGCGAAGACCACTGCGCGTCCGTCGCGTCCAACTGAATGTCGCGGACGCGCCCGCCCGAGCGCGTGTCGAAGACGGCGACGCCCGCCCCCTCGCCCGAACCCTTGACGTAGAGCTGCGTGCCGTCGCGGCTTAGGGCGAACTCACCGGCCTCGTCCGGCGCGTCCGCGCCGTAGACGACGAAGCTCGTGACGACCGAGAGCGTGTCGAGGTCGAGGACTTCGACGGTCGCGCGGCGCATCGATGCGTCGCCGCCGCCCGCGCCCCAAGCGTCCGCCGCGCCCTCGCCGCGAACGAGGACGGCCGTCTTGCCTTCGGGCGCGACGAGGAACTTCGTGGCGGCCTTCGACGCGACGCGCGTCCGGACGACCGCGCCGCCCGCGCCGACGCGCAGCACGTCGAGACTCATCTCCGTCCCCGACTCGTGGTAAGTGACCGTCCAGACGGGCGCGCGCAGCTCGCCGTCCGCGCCGTAGAAGAGCGTGCCGAAGCCGCCCGTCCCCGTCGATTCGAGGACGCGCGTCGGCTTGAAGTCTTTGACGCTCGCCTCGTAGGCGAGGTTCGAGCCTCCGCCGTGGAAGAGCACGCGGCGGCCGTCGGGCGAGAAGGTGGCCGACGAGAGGTTGGCGGACAAGGGCACGCGCGCGAAGACCTCGCCCGTCTCCGCGTCGAGCACGACGGCCATCGCGCCCGGCCTCATTGCGTTCCAAGCGACCCAGCCCTCGTAGTCGCGTCGGCGCGTCCCGCCCTCCGCGTCCGCGTTGGCCGCGAACTTGACCTTCACGCGCTCGCGCGTCCAGTCGAGAATCTCTGCGGAGTCGTAGGCGGGCAGCTCAAGCGTGGCGACGATGGGCGAGTTGGCCGAAGACGATTCGCGAAGCGTCACGCGCGAGACGTTGGTCGTCCCCCACGCGGGCTGCACCTCAGACCACTTGACGCTCGGCGACGACGAGTCGTCCGTCGATGCTTCGGCCGACGCTTCGACCCCGCCGGGCGCGTCAACCGCCGACGGCCCTTCCGCGTCATGCGTGCGCGCCGCGCGTGGCGTCGCGCCGCCCGCATCGGCGCTCATGTTCGAGTTGGTGGTGACGACGGTGTTGCTCGTCATCGCGTCCTGCGTCTGCGCGGCGGCGAGTGCGTTCCACGCGGCGGAGCCGACGGCGAGGGCGAGGGCGAAGGCGGCGAGTCGTGTGCTCAGTTGCATCTTTTCTCCTCTGGTCTCGGCCCGCGCGGCGAAAAGCTTTTGCGGCGTTCGGGCTTGGGCGCGATTGTGCTCGCGCCGGGAGAAAACAGACACGCGCGCGCCAACAGGCGAGCGGGTTGCGAGCCGCGTGCGGCGGCTGTGGCTATCCACACAAAAGCCTCCGCGCCCTTCGCGGATACTTCGCGCCGCCCGCGCTACCGGATTCAGTAGCGCGGAGGACGCGAGGCACGCGCGAAGGGCGCGGAGGCTTTTACGTCGAAGCTAGTTTGTGCGCGGGGTCGCGCGGCTACTCTTTGTTGCCGCCGCCGAGCATGCCGCCGAGTCCGCCGAGCGCGTCGCCCGCCTTGTCGGCGAGTCCGCCGAGTTGGCCGCCGCCCGCCTGAAGCGCGCCGTCGAGCTGCCCGGCGATGGACGCGGGCAAACGCTGCTTGAGGAAACCCAAGACCGTCTCGACGGCCGTGCGCGCCTTGTCTTCGCCGATGCCCGTGCGCTCGGCGACTTGTTTAATCAACTCGTCCATGTGTTTCTGCTCTCTCGGTCAGATGAAGACGACGGTCTGGAGGTTCGGGATGTCGAAGCGCCGGCGGCAGCGCGGGCAGTTGAGCGTATCGTCGACGCGCACCATGTAGTCGCGCGACTTCTGGAAGCGCGCGCGATCCATCTCGTTCATCCCGCGCGGCGGCTGCGCCTTGCGCGTCCGCCTGAGCCAGCGCACCTCGTAGTCGCCGCGCTCGCGGCAGTGGGGGCAGGAGTAAGAGGCGCGTTTCGTCTCCTGCCGCTCGTCGAAAAAGTCTCTTTCGTTCATAAGTCCCTAATGGCCTCCGGCCTCCGACCTCTGTTCTCTTCTCCGATGATGGAGGACGATGAGCAGGCCGACGACGGCGTTGAGCAGCAGTATCGAGTTGGTGACGATGAAGACGGCGTCGCCCGTCAGCACGCTGTAGGTGGTGAAGCCGACGGAGGCGGCCATCTGGCCGACGAAGAGCCACTTCGAGACGCCTTCGCTCGACCCCTCCTTCCACTGCTTAAAGACCTGCTTGGCGAGTGTCAGGATGAGTATCCCGGAGCTGACCCACCCCACGACTTCCGTCATCTCGAAACTCTCCCCCCTCGCCCCGTCCTTACGTCTTCGGTCGCCGCCATTATAACGCGAGTCAGGCCAAAAGGCGTCTGACCGTCTCGATGAGCGAGGCCGGGTCAATCGGCTTCGGCTCGTAGGCGTCCGCCCCTTGCGCGAGCACGAAGGCGGCGTTGCC
>DASUNL010000628.1:0-4211 GCA_036277175.1 Pyrinomonadaceae bacterium
TGCGCCCCGGCCGGAATGTGCGCGAATGCGAGCACGACGAGCGCGAGCGCCGTCGCGCCGAATACTCTTCGACGTTGCGAACCCTTCATCCTTGTGTTCTCCTCCCCCGCCTTTGGATTGCCAAAACGGATGAGAGCGTTGCTGACAGAAATCTCAAAGTTGAAATCTCGAATCTCGAATCTCAAATTTGAAATCTCAAATCTGAGATTTGAAATCCGCAGTCCGCAGCCCGCGGTCTTCACTGCCGGGCCGAGTATTCGGCGATGATGCGCTCGCGTATCTGCTCGGGGGTGAGCTTTAGCTCCTTCTCCATCTTGTAGGCGGCGAGCGCCTCGTCGACGCAGACGGCGCACTGCGAGGCGTGGCGGTCGACGAAGCAACTGTGGAGGCTCTTGTGGCCGAAGCCCTTGTCGCAGTGGCAGTAGCAGGGCAACTGCGCGATGGTCGTCGGGATTTCCTTGACCGACTGGTAGGCGGCGCGCGTCATCCCCGTGAACATCTCGGGCGGGAGCGTCGCCGGAAGGTTCTTCGGACTCTGCTCGAAGGCCGGGACGCGGTTCGGGTCAATCGGCCCGTGTCCGTGTCCGTCGTGCGAGTCCGAGTTCGTCTTCGATGCCGTCTCGGTGTTCGCCGCCGAAGTCTTCGCCGCCTGAGCGTTCGTCTGCCCCGATGCGCCGGGCGAAGCGGCGTAGCGCGGCTCGTCGGCCGTGCAGCCGAGCGTGGCGGCCACGGCGGCGAAGGCGAGCGCGGCCGAAAAGATTTTTCTCTTCATCACTTTTGATTCTCCCCGGCGGGGCGCTTCATACAACGCCGCCCCGCCCGTGTCTGTTCCTCGCAGGATTCTGCCCGCGCCATTCTAATCCAGACCGTGCCCCGCGTGCCCGCCGCCGTGGGCCGTTTTGCCGGGGCGCAGGCGGAAGAAGATTTTGAACGAGACGGGGCTGCGGCCGTAAACCGCGTCGAGCACGTCGGGCTTCGAGTAGAAAGTCACGTCCGCGCCGAGCGCGGTCGAAAGCTTCTCGGTGTTCCAAAGCTCGCGCGCGCCGCCGAAAGTGAATGCGCCGACGCGGAACTGCGGGTGCTCGCCCTCGCCGAACCCTAAGTCGTGCAGCTCGTCGTGCGAGAGCAGGTCTTCGCCCTCTCGGTCGACGAGTTCGAGCCGCGTGTAGACGTAGTTCTTGTCGATGAAGTTAAGCGTCGATTCGAGGAGGTAGCCGTTGAGTCGAAAGACCGCGCCGTCGTGCGACTCGCGGTTGCGGCCCCATATGAATGCGCTCGCCCAGTTGCCCCGCGCGAGCGGGCGGTTGTACTGAAGCGAGGCCGTCTGCCGGTGCGTGTCGCCCGGCGTGAAGAACTCCGGGTTGCGTAGGAAGCCGTAGGAGTACTGCAAAGCCCAGTTGCGCGCGGGCGCGACCGAGACGCGAACGGAGCGCGAGTTCCAAGGGTTGAACTCAAGGTTGTAGCGACGGTCGTCCGGCTCGCGCCCGTTGAAGAGAGAGCCTTCGACCTTCACGCGCCGGTAGGTGAAGCCGGCCGTGAAGACGCCGAAAGAGATGTGCGTCGAGTCTTGCAGGTGGTGCGCGAGCGGCGCGGACGGGTTCTCGGAAGCCGAGGCGCGGTGCATGAAGGCGACGGGGCCGAGCGCGGGCTCGCCGGGAAAGCCGAGGTATGCGTAAGCGGTCGCGCGTTCGCCGACGGGCACGGTGTACTGCGCGGAAAGCTCCATCAACAAATCGTGCGGGTGCTGCGCGTCGACGATGGGGCGTCCGTTGTAGACCTCGCCGGTCTGGAAGAGCTGCGGCGAGCCCGCGCCGGAAAACGTCAACGGCTCGATGCTGAACATGCCGCGAAGTTGCAGCGTGCCCGGCCCGACGCGCCGGAACGCCATCGGCATCAGCCAGTTCTGCGACTCGAACTTCGTCACGCCGCGCGGGCCGCCCTGACGGTTGACACCAATCTTCGCCTCGCCGTGGAGCATGACGAGCCACTCGCCCGCCTGTATGTGCGGCCACATGTGCGTCGGCGTCGAGGCCGGTTGCCATGAAGTGCCCGAACCCATCTGCCCCATCGGGATGACCTGTGACGCGCTCGCGCCCACGCGCACGCCCATCTCGCCGCCCTCCATCACGAAGAGAGACCCCGCGCCGAACTCGCGCGCGGCGGGCGACGCGGCGGGCGTCGAAGAAGACGAAGCCGCGCCGCCCGACGTCGCGCCGTGCGCCGTATGATCGACGGCCGCGTCCTTCGTCGTCGTCACGCCTTCGCGCGTCGAGGGCGCTTGCGCGGGCGTGTTCGCGGGCGAGGGTGCTGATGCAGGTGTCGTTGCGGGCGCGGAGACTGTCGCCGGTGTTGACGAAGGAGTGGCCGCCGGTGTCGACGCGGGCGTCGGCGTGGGTTGCGCGGTGTGGTGTTGATGTGGGTCGTGCTGCGCGTTCGTGACGGAGGCCGCGAGCGCGACGAGCGCGGCGAACGCAAGCGTGCGTAACGCGACGATTGATAGCGCGCGTGAAGTAACAATTGATAGCGCGCGCGATGCGAGGCGCGCGTGCGTGCGTGGCGCGACGCACGTTGGTGTGCGTGGCGCGACGCGCGCTTTCGTTTTTCGTTTCGTGAGCGAGTCTTTCATCTTCTAAACCTCTGGGTGCTTGGGCCTCTGTGCGTCGAGCCGGACGGGGCGACGCGAGGTCTTCCCGGCCGAGTCGCTCCGGGCGCACGCGCGTCTATTTGTTCGCGCGCGCGCAGGCGTATGCGCCGGCTCGCTCGCGCGGCCGGCCGGCTCTGAGGCTAGATGAGAAAGACGCTGTGGAGGACGTGTCGCCGTGCGTGGTCGCCGGGTGGCGCTCCCTGCGTCGGCGTGACGTGGGGGACGAAAGAGTCGTAGACGGGTCGCGCTGGCAGAGTCGCGCGCGGCGCTTCAGCGTCAGCGCCGCGCCTCGACGCATCCGCGACGCGCAGCTTGAAGGCGGCGGGCGGCGTGCCCGTGTCGCCGACGCAATGCGCGCAGGCGCGCGGCGGCAACAAGCGCGCCGCTCCGACTTGGGACGCGGCGACCGAAGCACGACGCGCCGCGTGAGTCTTCGCGTCAGACGCGCGGGCGTCCGTCTTCCCGCGCACCGACATGGGGCAACTCTCGGCCGACGACGTGTCGTCGCTCGTCTCCTTGCGGCAGCACGCATGCTCCGCGACGGCCGGCGGGCCGGCGTCAGCGCACAGGGCCGTCGCCAACACTCCGCCCACACCGCCCGCCGAGAGGGCCGCGAAGAGGCCGATGATGATTAGCTGCCGACGCATGAAGTTTGACTGGCCGTTCGTCGTGTCGGGGATGGCCTAAATTTAACACGCCGCGTGCGCGACGCGCTAACACGCCGCCTCAGTCTTCGACGACGAGCTTGCCGCGCACCATGTTCATCCCGCAGTTGAAGCGGAACTCGCCCGCGCGTTCGGGCACGAGCCGCACGGTCGTCGTCTCGAAGGCCGGAAGCGCGCGGCTAATCTGAAAGTCGGCGAAGACGACTTGGTCGGTACACGAAGCGTCCTCGTCGCGGTAGAAATCAAGCTCGACGGGCAGACCCTTCTTCACCACCACCACGTCGGGCGTGTAACCACCCTTGACGGTGATGCGGACGCGCTGCACGCCGTCGGCGACCGCCGCCGAAGTCCTCCCGCCCTCGCTCAAAAAAAACCACCAGACGACGAGCGCGACCGTCAGCGCGCCTCCCAAGAGCACGACTATTTCCTGCGTGTCCACGAAGAACTTTTCCTTTCACGCTCAGGCCGCGAAGCGACGCAGCCGGAGACTGTTCATCAAGACCGAGACGGACGAGAGCGCCATCGCCGCGCTCGCGTAGACGGGCGGGAGCGTCCAGCCCGTCAGAGGATAAAAGAGGCCCGCCGCGAGCGGGATGCCGACGGCGTTGTAGACGAACGCCCAGAAGAGATTCTGTTTGATGACGCGCATCGTGCGGCGCGCGAGCCGTAGCGCGCGCACCGCGCCGCGCAGGTCGCCGCCGATGAGCGTGATGTCCGAAGCCTCGATGGCGACGTCCGTGCCCGTGCCGATGGCGATGCCCAAGTCTGCGCGCGCGAGCGCGGGGGCGTCGTTGATGCCGTCACCGACCATCGCCACCGCGCGCCCCGCCTGTTGAAGCTTCCCGACCTCTTCGGCCTTCCCTTCCGGCAAAACCTCGGCGAGCACTTCCTCGATGCCCACC
>DASUNL010000629.1:0-7190 GCA_036277175.1 Pyrinomonadaceae bacterium
TCCTATTACCCTTGCAGAGAAATCTACAAGGGTAATTTTTTGGCGACGAGGTGGCACGGTGGCGAAGTGAAAGAGCGCGGCTGCGGAATCGAGACGACGCGGTCGCGCTACACCTTCCAACTCCACAGACTCAACCTGCCGAGACTTCCCTCGCACGCGAGCGCGGCGACGTAAGCCCCTTCGAGCGGCAACTCGCGGAGCGTCCAACGCGCGGCCTCGGCCGGGTCGTTGTCGGTGCTGAGCAGTCGCGCGGGCGCGCCTTCGGCGATTGACACCGCGAAGGTGTGGAGCGGGTGCGAAAGACCCTCGCCGCGCGCCTTGATGTAGGCCTCCTTGCGCGTCCAGCAGTTGAAGAAGGCGGCCGCGCGCTCGTCGCCCGCGTGCGCGCGCAACGCTTCGACCTCCGTGCGCGAGAAGAAACGCTCTGCGACATCCATCGTCGCCAGCTCGCCGCGCGTCAACTCGACATCTATCCCGACCTCGCGCCCGCGAGCGACGGCGCACAGAGCGACGCCCGCCGCGTGCGACAGGTTGAAGCGCAACTCATCCGGCCCGCTCTCGCCGGCGAGCGAGGGCTTACCGTAAGGGTTGTAAGTGAACTCAATCTCGCGCGCCGCGCGCCCGAGGTAGCGGGCGAGGATTGACCTGAGCGCGCCGCGCGCGCAGATATAACTTCGACGGTCTCTCTCGAAATGAAACCGCGCGGCCCGCTCGCTCTCGTCCGCCGACAGAGTCTCATGGAGCGCGCTTCTCGTGGCGGGCGGCTGCTCCAACGCGACGCGCCAGACGTGAACCTCGTCCGCTTCAATCGAAGGGCGGGCGGGGCCGGGCGACCAGACGTTGCGCGTCGTGTTCATCGGAGTTTGTTCATCGTAGCGCGAGCGGCGAGTGTGCGCCGCCCGCTTGAATTCTTTAGGTTTCGTTAACGACTGTCAACAGACTTTTCCCGCCCGAAGGTCGGCCGCCCGGGCGTTTCCGACATCTACATTGTCTAGGCCGACCGCGTCTCGTTATTATCGAACTCCCGCTAGCTGATACTCACGACAAGAGGTAAACAAGTGCGATGAAAATCTTACTGGCCGAGAGCATGAGCTATTTCAGCCTTGGCGGCGCGAGCAAAGCCACGAGAGGTTTAATCGAGGGGCTGACGCGGAAGGGGCACTCCTGCGCCGTCGTCTCCATCGAGAATTTCGACGAGTTGGCGGCGCAAGGTTTTGAAGTCGACGGCGCGAAGGGGTGGGCCGAATTGGAACGGGACGGGGTCAAAATCTTCGCCGCCCGAAACGGGCAGGATCAGTGGCGTGCGATGGTCGAGTGCCTTCAGGTCTTCGACCCGGACTGGACGCTCGTCAGCGAGCACGGCGTCCTGCTCCTGACCATCGCCCTTGAGGAGCACGACCCCGCGCGCACCGTCCTCGTGTCGCAGAGTATCATCACACACCTGCCGACGGAGTCGGACGCGCGCCTCACGAATCACATCCGCTACCTCATCGGACGTGCCGCCGGAATCATCACCATCAGCGAATACATGCGCGACTACATACGCGAGTGGAGCGGGCACGATTCGACCGTCCTTCATTTCCCCTCTTACGGCTCCGGCCCCTTCACGCACTTCAACAACTTCGACCGCGGCTACGTCACGATGATTAACCCGTGCGTCTACAAAGGCATCTCGATTTTCCTCTCGCTCGCGAGCCGGATGCCGGAGGTCGAGTTCGCGGCCGTCCTGTTTTGGGGGACGAGTCCCGAAGACCGCGAGGCGCTTGAGCGACTGCCCAACGTGACGCTGCTAAAGCCCTCGCCCAACCTCGACGACATCTTCGGGCAGACGAAAGTTCTGCTCGTGCCTTCCCTGTGGGGCGAGGCGTATGGACAAGTCGTCGTTGACGCGATGCTGCGCGGCGTCCCCGTGCTGGCGAGCAACGTCGGCGGGCTTCCCGAAGCCAAACTCGGAGTTGATTACGTCCTGCCGGTGAACATGATTGAACGCTACGAGACCGACACGGAGATACGCGTGCAGCCCGTCGTGCCCGAGCAGGACGCAAGCCCTTGGGTCGAAGCCCTGAGCCGCGTGCTGACAGACCGCGCGCACTACGAGCGGCTGTCGCTCGACTCGCGAGAGGCCGCTCTTTCCTTCGTCGGAAGTCTCGGGCCGCACCACTTTGAACGATACCTCGAAGGACTCGCGTCGGCGCGCAAGAGCACCGGCGCGGGAGGCTCCGCGCCTCGCTGACGTTAAGCCTCGGCAACTTGCGCCAAAATTAAAAAGACCGCCTTCGCGCCGTCGTCCGACGGGCTGAAGGCGGTCTTTAATTTTAGGCTTGCGGACGCGGGCCGGGCGCGCGGAGACGCGGATTCAGTCTCCGGCAAGAAGCTCGGCGAGAGCGGACAGCTCACGCGAAATCTCGTCGAGCAGTTGTCTCTCGGCGGTGTGCATGAGGAAGTGGTCGCCGGGCAGAATTGAGAGGGAGAAGCGTGCGCTGGTCTGCTCTCGCCACGCCTCCAACTGTTCGCGGCTGACCGCCTTATCGAGTGAGCCGCCGAAGACCGTCACGGGGCAGTCGAGCGGCGGCTCGGGTGTGTAGACGTGCGTTTGGACTAGCTCGAAATCGGCGCGCATCATCGGCAAAAGCAGCTTGACCAAAGCGTAATTCTCAAAGACCTCTTGCTGCGTCCCGTTGTAGAGAAAGAGGGTTTCGAGAAACTCCTCGTCGGGGAGTTGATATGTGGGCGGCCTGTCGTCGGGCAACTGCGGCGCGCGGCGTCCCGAAACGAAAAGGTGATGCGGCGTCAGGCGGTGCTCGCGTCGCAGGTGTCGCGCGAACTCGAAGCCGATGAGCGCGCCCATGCTGTGACCGAAGAAGGCGAACGGCCTGTCGAGGTAAGGCAGAAGCGCGTCCGCCATCGCAAGGTTGAGCGACCACACGTCTCTGTGCGCCGCCTCCTTCAGGCGCGTCGCGCGGCCGGGAAGCTCGACCGGGCAGACTTCGACCGTCTCGGGAAAGCTCTCCTGCCAGCGGCCGAAGACCGATGCGCTTCCGCCCGCGTAAGGGAAACAGAAGAGCCGCACGGCCGCACGGCCGCCCCGTCCCGAACGCTTCAGCCACGCCGTCGCCGACGCCGCGCCGCTCGTCGTCATCTTCTGTCACCCGAACGCGCGACGCGGCTCGCACGCTTAATCGGCGGCGGGAGTTGTTCGTCGTGTGGCTCGCGCCTGTACGTCTCGATGTTGTTGACCAGCCCGGCGACGGTCGGGGCTTCAAAAAGGCGTCTGAGGGGAATCTCCGCCTCGAACGTGTCGCGCACTCTGGCGACAATCTGCATCGCCTGAAGTGAGTTTCCGCCGAGGTCGAAGAAGGCGTCGTTGATGCCGATTCTCTCTATGCCGAGCACCTCGCGCCAGATTCGCGCCACCGTCTCCTCGACCTCGTTTTGAGTCGGGACGAAAGGCTCTTCGACCGCGGGCCTGCTCCGGTCTGGCGCGGGCAGAGCCTTGCGGTCTACTTTGCCGCTCGCCGTCAGGGGGAACTCTTCGAGGGGCACGACCGCCGACGGAATCATGTAGTCGGGCAGCTTCGTCTTGAGATAGACGCGCAGACGCGCGGACGCTTCTTCGTCCGCCTCGCGCGTCAACACGTAGGCCACGAGTCTTTGGTCGCCGGGCGTGTCCTCGCGCACCGCGACGGTCGCGTCTCTGACCGATTCGTGCTCTCTGAGCGCGGCCTCGACTTCGCCCAACTCGACGCGGAAGCCGCGCACCTTCACTTGGTCGTCGCGCCGCCCCTGATACTCTATCTGCCCGTCGGCGCGGTGGCGCGCGAGGTCGCCCGTGCGATAGAGGCGCGCGCCCGGCTCGCGGCTGAAGAGGTCGGGGACGAATCGCTCGGCCGTCAAGTCGGGACGGTTTTGATATCCGCGCGCGAGCCCTTCGCCTCCGACGTAGAGCTCGCCCGTCGTGCCTAAAGGCACGGGTTGGAGGTCGTAGTTGAGCAGGTAAATCCGGCTGTTCGTGATGGGCCTGCCGATGGGGACGCCGTCGAAGCCGTCTTCGGGTCGCGCCTCGCACCACGTCACATCGGCGGCCACTTCCGACGAGCCGTAGAGATTGAGCAGCGTGCTCGCTGGCAGTAGTGCGCGGAAACGTTTCGCCAAATCCGCCGTCAGAGCCTCGCCGCTCGTCGTCCAGTATTTCAACTTCGGCAGCCGCGTCTGAAGGTCTTCGCTCGTGTCGAGCAGCACGCGGAGGAAAGAGGGGACGACGGTGATGCGCGTCACGTCGTGCGCGGAGAGCGATTCAATCAAGCGCGGCGGGTCTTTGACCACGTCGTCCGGAATGACGACGAGCGGGACGCCTTGCAGCAGCGGGCCGAAAATCTCCCACACCGAATCGACGAAATTCAGAGACGTCTTCTGGCAGCAGACCTCGCCCGACGCGAACGGGTACGTCTCCCACATCCAGCGGAAACGATTGACCGCCCCGCGATGCGTGTTGAGAACGCCTTTCGGACGCCCCGTCGAGCCGGACGTGTAGATGACGTAGGCGAGACTATCGCCCGTCACTTCGACCTGCGGCGACTCCTCGCTCCGCCCCGCAATCTCTCCGGCCTCATCGTCCAGACAGACGACGCCCCCGTCATAACCGCCCAACGACTCGCGCGTCCGCGCGTCGGCCACAACTACAGACGGCCGCGCGTCGTCGAGCATGAAGGCGATGCGCTCCTGCGGATAGTTCGGGTCGAGCGGGACGTAAGCCCCGCCCGCCTTGATGACGGCGAGCAGCGTCTCAATCATCGACGCCGACCGCCCGAGGCAGACGCCGACGCGCGACTCCGCGCCGACTCCGCGCCCGCGCAGGTAATTAGCCAAGCGGTTCGAGCGCGCGAGCAATTCGGCGTAAGTGATTTGCTCGTCGCCGGACAGGAGCGCGATGGCGTCGGGCGTGCGCGCGGCCTGTCGGTCGAACAGCTCGTGTATCGTCGCCGCGCCGTCGCCCTCGCGCTCGACGTCGGTTGAGTTCCAGACGGTCAGCAACGTGTGTCGCTCATCTTCCGACAGCAGCGAGTCGGCGTCGTGCCGTCGCTGCGGGTCGGCGGCGATGAGGCGCAGCGCCTTCAGGTAATAGGCGTTGATGGCGTCGAGTTGCGCCTCGTCGAAACGGGTCGCGTCGTAATCGAGCCGCAGCTTGAGCGAGTCGTCTTTGGACTCGGCCGCGCGGTCGAGCGAGAACATCGCTTGGAACGGGAAGTGTGTGTTGTTGAAGCTGTGCGTGCCCGCGACGAGTTCGAGCGGGCCGGTCTGCGAAAGCGTGTGCAGGATGTGAAAGTCTATGAAGTAAAACATGCTGTCGAAGAGCGGCGCGCCGCCACGCTTGTTCTGCAAGGCTGCGAGCGGGAAACGCCTCACGGGGACGAGACCCAACACGACCTCGAACACCTTCCGCACCAACTCCATCCAAGTGCCGCGCTGAAGTCTCGTGCGGAAGGGCATCGTGTTCAGGTAGAGTCCGAGCACCTGCTCGCCGCCCGGCTCTTCGAGGCGTCCGTCCATGACGAGGCCGGTCGTCACGTCCTCCTGCCCGCCGAGCGTGCCGAGCACTTTCACGTGCGCGGCGAGGAGGACGTAGTGGAGCGGGATGGCCTCGGAGCGCGCCAGACGTTGCAGCCCCGCGAGTGTCTCTTCGGGGATATCGATTATCGTCGAACGTATCTCCAACTCGTCGTCCGCTTCCGTGCGCGCGCGTAGGCGCGGGAGCTGCAAAGGCTCGCCGTCGTCGAGCGCACGCATCAGATACTCTTCGGCCGACGCATCCTTGAGAATCGCTAGCTCGCTCCCGACGTAATCGCGGAAGGTGACGGGCGGCGACGAGACGCCGCCGAGCGCACCGCCCGCCAGAAGCGTCGCGTAGTTCGCGCTTATCTCCGCGAGCATGACGGCCACGGCCCACCCGTCGATAATCGGGTGGAAGTCCGTGAGCGTCCACTGAAACTCGTCGTCCTTGAGAAGATGTATCTTGATGCGGATGAGGGGCGGTTTTGCGGCGTCGAAGAAAAGCGTCTTCTCCGACTCGACGTAGTCGTCAATCCTCTTCGACTGTTCGGCCTCCGGCAGTTCGCGCAGGTCTTCAAAAGCGACGGGCAGGTCGGCCGACTCGTGTACGAGTTGGAGGGGGACGCTGTAGGCTCCGAGGTCGAATGAGGTGCGCAGCACCGCCTGCTGCGTGGCGACGTGCTGCGTGGCCCGACGCATCACTTCGAGGTCGAACGGCCCGCGCACGCGCAGGCTGTTGACGTTGTGATAGACGGACGCTTCCGGCGTCAGCGTCATGTGGTAGAGCATGCCGCTCTGAAGCATCGTCAGAGGGTAAGCGTCCTCCACGCCGGGCGGGAGCTTCTCCCTGTCGGCGGGCGAAATCAGTTGGAACGGCTCGGTGTGAGACGCGGGCGCGGCCTCGTTGTTCGAGAGAACTTGCGACAACGCGGCGATGGTCGGGTGACTGAAGAGGTCGGGCAGAGAGAACGAAAGCCCTCGCGCCTTCGCCGCGCCGAGCACTTGAATGGCGCGGATGGAGTCGCCGCCGAGGGCGAAAAAGTTGTCGTGGATGCCGACGGGGTGGATGTCTAGCACCTGACTCCAAACGGCCGACATGATTTCCTGCGCGGGCGTGTGCGGCGGGACGTAAGTTTCCTGAAGTCCCGCCCGCGTCTGCACGGGCGCAGGCAGAGCCTTGCGGTCTACTTTGCCGCTCGCCGTCAGAGGCATCTTCTCGACGCTCACGATGGCCGACGGAATCATGTAGTCGGGCAGTTCACTCTTGAGGTAGGCGCGCAGTTCCCCGCCCGTCGTCGCGCCCTCGGTCACGACGTAAGCGACCAGACGTTTATCGCCCGCGTCGTCCTCGCGCATCATTACGACTGCCTCTCGCACCGCTTCGTGTCGCCGCAGCGTCGCTTCGATCTCGCCCGGCTCGATGCGGAAGCCGCGCACCTTGACCTGTTGGTCGGCGCGCCCCACGTATTCCAAGTCGCCGTCGGCCAGCATGCGCGCGAGGTCGCCTGAGCGGTAGAGGCGCGCGCCCGGCTCGCGGCTGAAGGGGTCGGGGACGAATCGCTCGGCCGTCAAGTCGGGGCGGTCGAGGTAGCCGCGCGCGAGTCCCGCCCCGCCGACGTATATCTCTCCGGCGACGCCGACGG